>VGWX01000085.1 GCA_016873615.1 Nitrospira sp.
ACGGGACTACCGGAAAAGAATCTTGAATAGTCAAAGCCATGGAACATGGATAAAAGAACCTCGTACTTTTCGAGCATAAGCGCCACTGCCTCTTCCTGCGGAATCCCGGTCATATCTCTGTCTCTTTCGGTATAGTCAGAGAGAGCCCTCTTAAGTTCATCGGCGATACCGAGATAATCAACTACTAAACCGCCAGGCTTATCCTTGAATACCCTATTAACTCTGGCTATTGCCTGCATAAGCCCATGACCGCGCATGGGTTTATCTGCATACATGGTATGAAGACATGGAGCATCAAAACCTGTGAGCCACATATCACGTACGATAACAAGCTTAAAGGGATGTTCCGGTTTTTTCCTGAAATTATTCGCCAGTTTCTCTCTGCGTGACTTATTTCTTATATGTTGCTGCCATTCTACAGGATCAGATGCAGAACCTGTCATAACTATTTTGAGGAATCCTTTTTCATCGTTGTCACTATGCCATTGAGGTCTGAGTTTGATAATGGCATTATATAAGTCAACACATATGCGCCGACTCATGCAGACGACCATCCCCTTTCCGTCCATAACTTCAAGCCTGCGTTCGAAATGGTCAATAATGTCCTTCGCAACAAGCCCGATACGCTTTTCAGTCCCGACCATTGCTTCAAGCTGTGCCCATTTGCGCTTGAGTTTTTCTTTAATGGTCTGCTCCTCGCCTTCAGTTACTTCCTCAAATTCCGGATCAATCCTGGGTTTTTCCTCTTCTTTAAGCTCAAGTTTTGCGAGCCGAGCTTCATAATAGATGCGGACCGTTGCCCCATCCTCTACAGCACGCTGGATGTCGTAGATGCTGATATAATTCCCGAAGACCGCAGGAGTATTTCTGTCTGCTTTCTCGATAGGAGTTCCTGTAAAACCGATGAACGATGCATTCGGCAGAGCGTCCCTGATGTGCCGTGCAAAGCCATCAATAAAATCATACTGGCTTCTATGAGCCTCATCAGCGATGACGACGATGTTCCGACGATCCGATAGGTTCGGAAAATCTTCTCCCTTTTCCGGGAAAAACTTCTGAACAGTGGTGAATACAACTCCTCCTGATGCGACGTTCAGGATCTCTTGCAAGTGTTCTCTGCTTTCCGCCTGAACCGGCTTTTGACGGAGAAGATCCTGACATTTTGAAAAGGTACCGAATAATTGATCATCAAGGTCATTCCGATCTGTCAACACAACGAGCGTTGGGTTCTGCATATCAGGATCTTGAATAATCTTTCCGGAATAAAAAGCCATTGTGAGACTCTTTCCGCTGCCCTGGGTATGCCAGACAACTCCAACCCGTTTGTCACCTTTCGGTGATACTGCCTGAAGTGTACATTCAACTGCCTTATTCACAGCATGAAACTGGTGATAGCCTGCCATCTTTTTCGCAGTTTCAGCACCATCCACTTCAAAAACGATGAAATATCTCAGAAGAGCAAGAAATCTATTTTTTTCGAATATCCCTTTAATCAAGACTTCAAGCTCAGGGAGACTTTTTGGAGCTAAATCATCTCCTTCTATCGTTCTCCACGGCAGAAACCATTCCCAGTTTGCTGTGAGAGTTCCGGCCCTTGCCTCTATGCCATCTGAAACAACAAGAATTTCGCTATAAGGGAATAGAGATGGTACTTCTTTCTTATACGTCTGGAACTGATTGAATGCATCTTTGCATGTTGCATTTTCATCTGCAGGATTTTTTAGCTCAACAATGCCCAGCGGAAGCCCATTTACGAAAATAACTACATCAGGTCGTCGATTGTATTGTCCTTCAACTACGGTGAACTGATTTACAACCGTCCAGTCATTGTTATCGGGATTATCAAAATCTATAAGCCAGACCTTATCTCCAACGATCCTGCCGGTTCCGTCCTTGTATTCGATATCAACTCCCTCTGTGAGCATTTTATGAAACGTGTGATTGTTGGCAGCAAGGAGCGGTGATTCATGAATGGCTCTTGTAGTTTTTCGGTATGCATCATCAATGGCTTCTTGAGGAATCGAGCGGTTTATATTCGTTAAGGCCGAACGAGCCCTGCCTTCCAGGATTACATTAGAATAGCTTGCCCGCTCAGAGAATAATTCACCCGGTGCGATATTCGGTCCATTTAGAATTGAATATCCCAGCTCCTTGAACCAGTCAAGTGCCGCTTGCTCGATTATGGATTCGGTAATATTCAATGATTTTTCCTTCTTATTGTTCAAATGTTTAATGTTGTATAATAAAACATGAAAAAGAAGTCCTTAAAAGAAACAAACCCGTACTTAAAAGACCTCAAAAAATATGAGGCTGCACTAATCACAAACGTGGTTACCTCCTCTGCAGTTGAAGGCATCCGTGTAACACCTGCTCAACTTACAAAAAAGAGTCTTAAATCTCAACAGACTTAGCCTTAATAGACCTCTCAATGATTTTCTTAAAAAGCTTTTCCATTGGTTCATAATTTCTGCTTAAACCGCTGTTGATTGCAGCAAAATATTCTTTTCTTTTTTTGTCTGTAATATCTCTGAAGTTTAGCATAGGCAAGCCTGCCTGAAATGCCATAAGCGTTGAAAGTATTCTTGCGACTCTGCCGTTGCCTTCTCTGAAAGGATGAATAAGAATTAATTCAATGTGTACTTCTGCTAATGCCTGAATGACCCGTTCTAATGATTTGAAATTGCAAGGAGTATGTTTACTGAGAGAACCTTTTTCGATTTCGTTCATTAGTTTAGAGATCTGCTTTGCGGCGGCGAATGGAAAATCTGCCTTGCTTAAATTGACCTGCCTGTATTCCCCAGCCCATTCATAAATTTCGCCGAGCCAGATTTTGTGCATTGTCTTTATGTCTGCCGCCGTAAAACGGTGGTTTTCATCATACATGTTGAGAAGTTTATCAATTGCGGTTTTGAGTACGACAGACTCAGCCTCGTCTATTCCCCTTTTTCGCTTTATGCGGAGCTTGTTTTTGAGCACACGACCACGGGAGGACGGTTCAAACTGGGCTTCCGGTAAAGATGATGTGTCGTAACGATCATATTTTTTCATGTTTAATGAGATATTCTGACCTATATGTCTGCTAATTCATGAACAACAATATTTACCATCTGGTCATAATGTTTCTTATCCTCAGATTCTATTAAACCAAGCACGTCCTTTAGAACACTTGGCGTCTCGCTAAGAATGGACATGTCATGATCTGGGCCATCTTCGATATAGTCACTGTGAGAGTGAGTGTGCACAAACCTATATATTCTTGCCTTTTTTGCAGCGTCATAATCTATGTCTTCAAGCTTCTTATGTAGAGTTTTTGATGATGGTTGACGAAATGCAAGAAAAGCCTCTAATAACCTTCGAGCAATATTAGGAATATGGTAGTATTGTTCGAGATCCTTATCATCTTTATTGGAAAATTCGTAAACCACACTGAACAGATATTGGTATTCGGATTCGTATTTGTAAAGAAGCCTGTCGAGTGGTTTCAATGCTGCTGTTCTATGTCCTTCTATGTAACTGCATTCAAGCATATAAAAAGCACGTTTATTTTTATTCATATGGTTGAGCCAGTTCTTAATTTGTCTGAAAAAAGTAAAATTGTGAGTCAGAATGAAAAGTTGCCCAGTACCTTTGGTTCTCTCTTTAAGAAAACCAAAGGCACAAAACAGAGCATTTGAATCAAGACTTGAGACGGGGTCATCTATTACTACAATTCCATTTGAAAGATCAAATTTCCTATCTCTAAGTGTTTTCAGAAAATAAAGAAATGCAATAGCTGTGCGTTCACCTTCGCTAAGATTTCTTGCAAGTTCTCTATCCCTATAAATTTGATAACCACTCTCTCTAACTTCAAATTTTAATTCATTGCTTCCCAGATATGATTCAATATCCTTGTTAAGCTCCTCTGCAGGTTGTTGATGTTCAATGACTTCTCTTTCGAGATTTTTTATGTGTTTTTCAATGGCTTCTATTTCGTTTTTGAGCTTTATCGTTTCTTCCTGTAAAGCATCTATCTCTTTAACTTTCTGCTTATAGTCTGCGAGGGACTCAGACACAATAGATTCTTCAAGTCGTTTTCTTGACTCACTGACTAACGCATCAAAGTTGTCGGTTTCCTGATTATGCTTCTGTATTATCTCATTTAGTGCAGCTATTTTACTGGCATTTGGTGACACTGGTATATGATCGAGTTCACTATATTCAAATAGCTTCAGTTTCTTCTCTTTGAGTTTTTCTTTGAGAACTTTTAATGAGGAGATGTAAATTTCAATTTCATTCTGCAGTTCATCGATTTGTTTCACATACTCGGATTGAAGAAAATCATATAAAGCTGCTTTGTCAGGCGTAACAAACGAATCAGTCTCTTTTATATAACCTCCAATTTTTTCAACCAATTCAGAGATATTTGATATAAGAGCCTTAAACTCGTCATTAAAATGACCTTCGAGTTTTTGTATATAGTTCTCAGGTAAATTTTGCTCACAAAACAGACAGATAGTAGATTTCTTCTCCTTGTGTTTCGCAAGCCCTTCCTGGACCCACTGCTCAATGTCAGGATCCTGTTTGAGACGATTGATTACATGGGAAGTAACTGTTTTATTTAATATTCCTCCTGCTTCAATAACAAGTTGCGCCATGTCCTGAAAAGAAAATGAAATTAAATTAACCTTGTCTTTAGGTGTACTCTCCTTTTGCTTTTTGCATAATTCTTTCTCGGATTCACTGAGAAGAAATTTTGAAAGATCATCATTCTCTGCCAATTCATCGCACTTGGCTTTAAAACTTGCTTTATTATAGTTGCTATAAGGATTGTCACCACTTGATCTAAGAAGCTCTTTAATGAGTTTTCCGTTGTCGATGCAAAAAGTATCAAGACTACTCTCTGCAACAGCGAATCCACTATTCTTTTGTGCTAACACTCTTTTCTTTGCCTCTAATTCTTTTGTTTCCTCTTGGATTTCCTTTTGTTTATTAATGCTGTCTTCACCTAATATGTAAATAGGGCTTACATTATCAGTTGCATTGAATATATTCTCATCCACAAATTCTTTATTGAAGACCCTTATCATAGGCAAGGCGCTATCGGTACCAAACTGCTTATCTGTGATTATTCGTCCATCTACAGTTAATTGAGTATCTCCTTTGGGTAATTGTTCTCTCTTCTCCAAACATCTTAATACATTGGCTAATGTCGTCTTCCCAGTTCTATTCCAACCATAAATAAGATTATAGTCAGAAAATTCAGGAAGGGTTGTCGGTGGCCAATAGAAATTGCGAAAAATTCTGTAGCCGTTAATTTTATTTATTTTCTGAATTTTCATAACGTCTTTTCCACAAACTTCTCCGCATCCTTCACCCTTATCTCCTCCGACAACAGCTTCGGCAGTAAAGTATCACGTATGACAGCGAGGGTGTGGGTTTGGTTGTTGTTAGATTGAATGGTCATAAATAAGGGCTGAACTTTTTGTGTGAATTCATCTAAAACAAGATCAGTAGGACAAACTATTTTTATTGATAGCAAATCCTCTGGTTTGACTCTTTGATGACTACTTGAAGTTCCCGTAACGAGTGAAGTAAAAGTGTCCAGAAAATATGTGGAAATGCAAAGACTGTATATGAATTCTTTCGTGTACGGCTGCTTTGGAACTAAAACCAAAAACTCAGTAGAAGCAATAGCACGAAGTTTACTGATTTTAGGGAACCAAACACGAGGGATTCTCGGATTAAGTTTTGAAATCAAGACACAGTTTTCAGGAAGCAGGAACTTATTGCTCTTAATAGTTACACCCAAATCGCGAGCTGGCATTTTGCCTTCATCAAAAGCTGGAATACTAAAATATTCAAAAAACTCGTCAGGAAAATCTCCTGGGTTGACAATAGCTCTATGCAATTCTGCAATATCAGCGACAGTTTTCAACCGCCACCCCTTCGGTATCTTGCCAACTTGCGACTCCTGCCATTCCTTATGAGGACCGAGGCCGGGGATGGGGTCGAAGTCCACAAACCATGATTTAAATATCGCCCTTGCCATGGACTCAAGTGTCTCGTTCATTTTTCTGTTAAGCTCGATCTTGTCATCCAGTGCGCCGAGAATCGAGGCGACCGCTTTTTGTTCAGAGAGAGGGGGGAGACGGAGTTTAGCTTGTGTCAATGTTTTAGCACTTGCATTTGGTTGAGCTGATTTATCACCAATAACACCTTGCATATAAGACTGGTATTCATGAGATTTCAAAAAATAATATATAAAGCGAGCATCAGCTTTAGCACTTATTTTTAGACGGATTAAATAAGAGGCAAAAATAGCTTCGGGCGGATTGGATATATAAGCGCTGACTCCGGTGCTGGCCCCTGTACGGGCAATGACAACATCCCCATCTCGCAATTTATATTTGGTTTTTGTTTGTTCATCAACATTACAAAACGGAACTTCGTGCCAGTTTATGTGGCCTTTAACAATATCAGTAATTCTAAGGAATTTCGGCCCAATCGGAATAGTTGAAGCAGATTCGGTATACCCATAGGTAATAGAATCACACAGGTCAGCAAGTTTAAATTCTGGACATTGGCTATAATCCATTTCCTAACCCCTCAGTTTCTCCAGAATCATTTTTCTTCTTCTCTACGAAATCCTATCTTCTTACGCTTAGGTTCCGGCGGGGTCATCAATTGCCGGATAGCATCGAAGATCAGCTTGATTTCATCGTCATGTTTTTCTATCTTTCTTTCAAGCTGCGCTAATTTAAGGGCAAGTTCTTTATTACTGGACAACATTTCCCTCAATTTAACAAAAGCGCGCATAATCGCAATGTTGACCTCAATTGCTCTTTCACTGTTGAGCACGCTTGAAAGCATGGCAACGCCCTGTTCTGTAAAAACATAGGGTTGATATCTACGGCCTCCTCTGCCGGTTTTTGAGGTCACAAATTGTGACCTCAAAGCTGCAACCTCTTGATAATTAAGCTGAAACATAAAATCTGAAGGAAATCGTTTTAAGTTACGTTTAACTGCCTGCAATAAGACCTTTGTAGCTACACCATACAGGTCTGCAAGATCGGCGTCCAACATACCTTTGTGGCTGCGAATCAAGTATATTTTCTTCTCAATCTCTTCTATCGGAACAATCGGATTCATATTGCCTCCACATTATAAGGTGACAAAACGGCACCTTAGATACTATCTTAAATCGCATTTGCAATACCTCTTTTTAATATCCAAGACCTTTTAAATTTCTCTTTATCAATGCTTCAAGTTTTGAACTCTCTACAAACTGCTCTTCGAGCTTCGCCGTAAGCCGTTTCATCTTTTCATCAAATGGTTCGCTATCATCCTCGATATCCTCAGCGCCGACATACCGGCCTGGTGTGAGGACATAGCCATGAGAATGGATTTCTTCAATAGATGTGCTTTTGCAGAAACCGGGGATGTCTATATATTCGTCAGCGCCTTTTTCACCACGCCATGCATGATATGTCTGTGCAATCCTATTTATCTCTTCGTCGGAAAATTCCCTATGGGTTCTGTCAATTAAATGTCCCATCTTTCGGGTATCTATGAAGAGAATCTGTCCTCTGCGATCCCGGAATCTGTTGTTCTTTTTGCTACGGGAAATAAACCAGAGACAGGCAGGAATCGGTGTTGTATAAAAAAGCTGGCCTGGCAAGGCAATCATGCAATCAACCAGATCAGCCTCAATAATGTTTTTCCGTATCTCTCCTTCGCCGGACTGGTTTGATGACATAGAGCCATTTGCAAGCACAAAGCCGGCAATACCATTAGGTGACAGATGGTGAATGAAATGCTGAACCCAGGCAAAATTGGCGTTATTAATGGAAGGAATTCCATACTTCCATCTCACATCTTCCCTGAGAAGTTCGCCCTTCCAGTCACTTACATTAAAAGGCGGATTAGCAAGGATAAAGTCTGTCTTAAGGTCTTTGTGAAGATCCTGCCTGAAGCTGTCAGCATGATGGGGGCCGATGTTTCCTTCAATGCCCCTTATGGCAAGATTCATATTGCATAGACGCCAGGTGGTAGGGTTCGACTCCTGGCCGTAAATGGAGATATCGCCCTTTCTTCCGCCGTGAGCCTCGACGAATTTCTCCGACTGGACAAACATGCCACCAGAACCACAGCAAGGGTCGTATACCCTGCCTTTGTAAGGCTCGATCATCTCAACGAGGATTTTTACGACTGACTGTGGGGTATAAAATTCACCGCCGCCTTTTCCCTCTGCTGATGCAAAGCGGCCAAGGAAATACTCATAAACACGACCAAGTATATCTTTTGAGCGGCTGTCCGCATCTCCAAGCCCAATAGTGCCAATAAGATCAATAAGCTCGCCCAGAGTATGTTTATCAAGGGTTGGTCGTGCATAATCCTTCGGAAGAACACCTTTTAATTTTGGATTTTCTTTCTCAATGGCGACCATCGCATCGTCGATGAGTTTACCTATGTTTGGCTGTTTTGCATTTGCCTGGAGATAGGACCATCGGGCTTCTTTAGGCACCCAGAAAATGTTTTCAGCAAGATATTCATCCCGATCTTCTATAACACCATAACGAGCAATTTCTTCACTTACATAATATTCACTTGATGGTTCCGCAGTCCGAATTTCTAATTCTCTGCGGCGCTCTTAAAAGGCATCAGAAATATATTTGAGGAAAATTAATCCAAGAACGATATGTTTATATTCGGCAGGATCCATATGGCCGCGCATCTTATCTGCAGCCTGCCAGAGCTTTTCTTCAAAACCGAGGTTTCCGCCGTTAGTTTTCTTCTTGTCCTCTTTTGCCCGTTTCCCTGCCATATAGACCCTACTTAGAATAATACAATAGATATATTTCTACCAGTAATAATCAATAATTTCAATAGATTTGAGATGTTTAGTAGCAGGTGTTAGAAACTGAAATTAAATGGGTCATCTTTCAAATTATTACCTTACTCAAGATAAGCTGATCTTCACCCTTGTCATAATAATCTCTAAGGACGGCTTCTGTTCTGAATTTGTTTGTTGCATAAAAACTTTTTGCTATCTTATTATCATCTTCAGTACTCACAAAAAGTTTCTTAATCTTCCTTTTTTTTAGTTCAAGTTCGACTCTTTCTAAAAGTTTTTTAGCAACAGAAAATTCTTTCTTATGCCGATATTCTTTTGCAACAACAAACCAACCCAGCCAATAACTATAGTCAGTAGAAAAGTAATCCCGGCTGTATCCGCTAACACCAACTGTTCTCCCGTCTATCTTAGCTACAAAGACTTTGTCTTTTTCTGTTATCTCTTCCTTGCGGAAATAAATGTCATAATAGCGTTTAGCAAATTCCACATCATATCGCTGATAATCTTTTATGAGACCTAAAATGGCTTTCAGATCACTTATTTCTGCAGGCTCAATACGCACTAATAAGTTTTTGTTCTCTTGTTTTATATAACTATCATTATTTTGTTGGAAATCTTTCCATCCTTTTGGAAAGAAGGACCAATGAACCATCGAGTAGAGATTGGCCGCAGTCCCACAATGATAACGAGCATAGGCCCAAGGATTTTCTTCCTTTTTCTCAACTAAATAATAGTCAAGCTCCCGACGAACTTCACGAATCATTTTTTGTTCTTTGGAACCCTTTCCGGCTACAACAAACTGAACAGTAAATTGATTTCTTTTGGGAGGGCTGAGTAATGCAATGATTGGCCATTTTTGCCAGACCGAATTCTTTGTATTTCCATAATGAATCTTAATGTGATCTTCAGCGGTGTTAACTT
>VGWX01000086.1 GCA_016873615.1 Nitrospira sp.
TTTTGAAAACCTTTTATTCCCTCTATCTCATGCATGGTAAAAGGAGACCTTTTCAGGAGGATGCATATGCTTCCCCAACTGCGTATAGCGGCGACGTGTCTTTCAATATCTTTAATGCCAAGTTTTTCCATTGCCATAACGGCAGTAGTCAATATCCTTAATTCTATCCTCGGTGGGGGAAGTATGAACAGGTTTATACTTAACAATCCATCGGGTTTAAGATGGCAGAGGTATTCACTGAATGCCTCTGCAGTGAACCTGAAGTCTTCTGATATGCCGAATGAACCTGATGGAGCAGTTCCCATCATCGGGATATCGATAATATCAAATCTCTTATTAGTGGATTTTAGCCTTGACCTTCCGAGACCTGACCATGTATTCCTGGAATAAATTCCTCCGGAAAATGTATTAAGGTCTTCATTTATAACCTTTATTAATAAAGGATTGTTTTCAATCTTCTCTATATTTGAAGAACCATGGTATTCAGCCACAAGGGTCTGGAGTCCGCCTTTGGGGTCAAGTATTAATACATCCTGAGGGTTCCCTGTCTGAACTGAAGACCCTGCCATCCCCTCTGTTTTAAGCGGGGTTAAAGTTATCTCATAGGGAAGCGACGACGGCAGGTATTTTAAGAATGTCAGTGATGCTTTATCATCATATCTCGTTACTGCAGTTAT
Organism: Nitrospira sp.; assembly: GCA_016873615.1. Lineage (GTDB taxonomy): Bacteria > Nitrospirota > Thermodesulfovibrionia > Thermodesulfovibrionales > SM23-35 > VGWX01. The sequence goes on from VGWX01000086.1 coordinate 678, forward strand.
CTCGCCTCCGTCTATCGAAATGCCTATCTGTTCCGGAAGCACATCGAGATACCGCAAACTGATGCCGGGTGCAAAGCGGACAGCAGGGCTTTTGAAAGTGTCTATTCTTGAGTAAGGACTGAAATGCGTTTTGATATGTTCAGCGCCGGCATATGTCATTGCGGTCTGTAATCCCTTGTACGGTGACATCCTGAGATTGATGTATGAAGGTCTGAGGAAAACAAGCGAGACGGTTATGAGTACAAGAATGAACGAAAGTATCCTTTGTTTTTTTCTGCAAATGAGAACTGCGGCTGTGAGGGCAACTGAAGATATTATTAAGACAGACGTATCAGGGCCTGTCAATGTCATGATACATAATGCTGCCAATGAACCGGCGCCTGCACCAAGAAGGTCTGCGCCATAAAGAAACCCCGACTTTTCACTGAGAGAAGATAATGCTGTTGTGATGATCAGTCCCATAAAGAAAAAAGGCATAGAAAGTATCATGTAGTACATTGCTATATAGAGGATCTCTGTCTTTGACCAGGAAAGCTTTACAGGATCAAAAGGTATCTGGTTTGAAATCAGATAGCTTAGTGATATTCCGATGCCGAGCATGAGGCTGTATGTGCCAAGATGAGAAAGGTTTTTTAGCTTCGGGTATAAAGACAATACGGTCCCGCTTGCGCCGATTCCAAGCATTGCAATGCTTATGACCATAAAAGCAAAGTGATACCACATGGATATCGAAAAAATCCTCATGAGGGTCATTTCGTATGCAAGGCTTGAGAAAGAACTCAGGAATATTGCGAGGAAGATTTTTGAATGCTTATTCATCTCTTAATAAAATTATATAAGATATCGTTTAAAATATAGCCATGTCATTTAAAGAGAGCTGTCCGGGAAGCAGGGAGATAAGGACTCCGTACCCTGAAGAGATCAAATGTTTTTGGTGCGATACGGTTTCTGAGATATGGTCGGATGAAGCAGAAATTGCATGCAAGGGATGTGGAAAAACTATATCAAGGGAGATGAGACCAACATGCATTGAATGGTGCCCTGCAGCAAAGGAATGCATTGGTATCGAAAAATATGAAAGGCTTATGAAGTTGAAAAAGAAATAAGTCCTTTATTTACTATATTCACCGGGCCCGTGAACTGTCATTGGTAGTTTTAAGCAATCGGATTATTTCATGCAGGATTTCTTTATCTTTTTCTGTCATATTCACAAAATCTATGCCTATGTCATAATGCAAAAGGTCTTTAACTTTCTTCTGAAGGCATGCTGCAACTCTTCCCTGGAATAGTATAGATTTATATTCAGGGAAAATTATTTCCATGGGTAGTGTGCTTTCAACTTCCAATGGATGCGAACTCTCTATAAGCATGCCTCCGAGACTCAGGATTTTCACTTTGTAATCCTCATGGCAATTAAGGACACCATTTTCAGGAGTTGTGACATGGATTCTGACATACAGTCTCCGGCCGCTGGGGCTGAATAAATTGACTTTATGGTCGATGTCCCTCTTATATGTCTGCATGAAATCAGTGATTTCATTTATTTTTTCGCCTGAGACGTTAGTAAATTTTATGCCGGCTGTATATAATGGAACGATATTGCCTTTTGAGTCTTTTATGCTGTTGTTGAGGACAGACCATACAACAATGCCTTTAACTGTAAACACCTTTTCTTTGCTGTCAATTTTTAAAGTATATTCGTTTCCGATGTTCAGTCGTTTTTCGGTCTGTAGGGATAACCCACCAATGCTTATATCAATGATTTTCACAAATTTGGCAAGAATAATCCTGCCATTGATTCCTATAAGATTTGCTTTATATCTTTCATATCTTCGCGTGTTTTGCATATTGTCCTTTCATAATAAATATAGATATGTCCTGTAAGCAATCTTAAGCAGAAAAGAAATATACTCATGGACAAATACAGAGCTCATCAGCCTCTTTTTTTAAAATTCTTGCTATATTCCCATCAAGGCCGCTTCTATTTCTGAACGTCTGCTCGTCCATATCAGCAATATCTTTTGCAAGTAGTATATCATTGCTGAAGAGAATCTCAAGAGAATTCTTTCTGATGGACGACAGTATTGTTACAGGGTAAAGCCTTTTATTTTCAATCAATTTTTCAAGGCTTTCCTTTTCAGGATATTTCCAGCTTACTATTTTCAATCCAACGCATTCTGCAAACTTTCTGGCATCAGTTGTGCAGCGGGTATTGGTTACAAGCCATCCCTGTTGTAACAAAAGACTCTTGTCCGGCAGCAGTTCATAAGCCTTCCTGATGTCAGTAAATCTTGAATATATATACAATGCTACTTTTACATCAGTCGGGTTGCTGCTGTTACTGTGATATTTACACTCTATTACGAAAACCTTATTGTCCCTGCTTGCAAAGACATCGACTTCATGCGTGATACAAAACCCGTTCAAGGTCCTGTTTGTTTCAACTGAATACCCATATTCCATGAGTATCCTGGCAAAATATTTCTCGAACTGATAGCCTGCCGGACCAAGCGAATAAATCGATTTTTTTATAGAGTATCTCATGTCGGATACCCTGTTATACTGCCTCAGCAGTCTCTTTGCCATCCTGAAGATATGTTTTGTATGTGAGGCAGGAGTTATCTGGATTTCAACTTTTTTGGCTATATCCCATGCAAGATCCTCAGACGCTCCGGACCTGATGAGTGAATCAACAAGCTTCTGTATATAAAATTCCTCGGTCTTGCCCGAAGCTTTTGTTATCGTGAGAGCCATTACGAAAATTTTAACACAGAATACAAGAGAAAAATTAATTTTTTGTATGGCGAACAGCATAAATTAAGATTGAAGCTTAACCGAAGCAGAAGAATTGTGTGAGTTCGGCTTTCCTCGGGGTGCATGTTTTAATCGTTACATATTGTATGCGCTTCTCCATAAAACAACACCAAAGTAAACAGCTGTAACTCCACCAATAATATAAGCGAATGAGGTTAGTTTCTTTAAGGACTCGTCTCTCTTTACCAGGGATACAATGCCTGCAATGAATGCAACCAACCCAACCACAATAATGTTAATTCCGATAACAAGAGTGAAAATATTAATAAGAGAACCCATTTATTATCCTTGAGAAATAAAATCTAAATATTATTGTATGTAGCCTGCACCATTGTAATAGATGAACTCAATAGAGATTTCAGTAAGTCAGCGAGAGGAAGGGCATACCGAAACCGGCAAGCCCTTCCTCGGGAAATTCATAAGTTTGACAATAAAAAATTGAATTTAGCCTGCGCCCAGAGCTTTCGCTGCCCTGTTCACGTCCTTGGGATTAACCCATAGAATTGCCGCATAGCGTCCTCTGCCCGCTGATACAGCGTCAATAGCCGTAACATTAATCTTCTTCTCCGATAGTGTCTTGAGCACGTCTGCCACGGCACCCTTCCGATCTTGTCCCTGTACCAGGAATCCGAACTTCTGTGGACGTGTCTTAATCTTCGCATCCTTGACAGCTTTTTTGAAAACTATTACATTCTCGGGGATAAAATCGAGTTGAGCCTTCCCGCCGTTTGGAAACCCTGAAAATGCCAACAGGTTTACGCCGGCATTTGCCAAAGCCTCCAGCACCCGTGCCCCCTCACCAGGTCTGTTCGGAACATCCATTGCAAAATACGCAACCTTTCTAACAATGTCCGCCATATCTGACTCCTCCTTTTAACACCATTATATCAAATTTGAGAATGGGTAGGCAGTAAGAATTCCCGGAATTGATAACTTATTGGTTATAAAAGGAAGTTATGGCGGGGTGGACGGGACTTGAACCCGCGACCTCTGGCTTGACAGGCCAGCGTTCTAACCAGCTGAACTACCACCCCGTAACGACAGCAAATAATAAAAAGGTAAAGAAAAACAGAAAATAACAAAAGATTCAAAAACTGTACTGCGTTACCTTGTTCCTGTTTAATGGTAGGCGGAACAGGGCTTGAACCTGTGACCCCAGCCTTGTAAGGGCTGTGCTCTCCCAACTGAGCTATCCGCCCAAAATTGTTTTGATAAAAATAAGGTAAAGACCTTTAATTTTAGAATTATTATAATATGCATTTTGATTATTGTTTGTCAATGAAAGTGAATCGAAAAAGATATTTTAACCACAGAGGACTCAGAGGGAAAATTTAGCTTGTAAAATCTCTGTGAACTCAGTGGTTTCTTTGAACTTTTTGATATATAATACTTTTTCTGTGATCTCTGTGGTTAAGTTTTGACAATACGAATTTAAAAAAAGGAGAAAGATAAGCAGCGATTATTTTTTTAAAGAGACTGTTCCATTTTCAGGGTTGTAATCGTATTGTGAAAGGTCTATGTTAGAACCGATTAAATCTCTGACTTCATTAAGGCTCGGTGGATATTTTTCGTTTGCAGCGCGATATGCTTCAATGCCTTTCTTCAATGCATCGAGGTTTGCTGTAACTCCAGCCTGCTGCCCTTTCTTATAAGAGTCGATCATTGCATCGCCGTATTCAGAAACAGGGTTTTTCGGCTTTTGGTCGCAGGAAATATTAAAAAATAAAACAAAAAACAAAGAAAATATTGCTGTATATATTTTCATAATAATATTTTTAAGGGTAAAGACATATTCTGTCAACCAAAAAGGTTGTACTAATCAAAGTAACCTTTCAGTGAAGCGGGTAAAAATTAATTCCCCTCTTTGGTAAAGAGGGGATAGGGGAGATTTTATTAAATGATTTCAAGGTAATACAAAAATCCCCCCTTGCCCCCCTTTTCCAAAGTGGGGATATATTCACCCTTCACTGAATAGTTACGACTCAAATAACTGTTTTATTTAAATTACGCATAATTTGTGATATGATTTTTTATAATGCCTGAAATGAGGTTAAATCTTATTACAAGAGACTGGGTGATAATTGCTACTGAAAGAGCAAGAAAACCCGAGGATTTCAGACGGAGAAGAGACAGGAAAGCATTGCCCGAATATCTTGAATCCTGCCCGTTCTGTCCGGGAAATGAATATAAAACACCGGATGAGATAATGAGGATACCTGATAACGGAGGATGGATAGTAAGGGTTATACCGAATAAGTTCGCTGAACTTTACTCAGAAGGGGAAAGCATCAGAAAAAGGGAAGGATTGAAACATTTGATCACAGGCATCGGCAGCCATGAGGTTATCATAGAGTCTCCCTCACATAATACTCCTACTGCGCTTTTTTCCGTTGATGATATTGCGAATATCATTAAGGCTTACAAAAGACGGTTCATTGATATTTACAACAATCCTCTGATCAAACATGTAATCATATTCAAAAACCAGGGAGAAGCCTCAGGCACATCTATTGTTCACCCTCACTCACAGGTTATCGGAACTCCTGTAACACCGTTTCAGGTAAGAGACAGGGTATCTGAGGCAAGAAGGTTTTTTGACAATACAGGGGAGTGTCTTATGTGCGCAACACTTAAAGACGAGCTTTCTGACGGAAGAAGAATTATTCTTAATACGGAACACTTTGTGACATTTATCCCTTATGCTGCCTTGTCTCCATTTCACACATGGATCTTTCCAAAAAGACATGATGCTGCTTTCGGGGATATACAGGATATTGAAATAAGTGATCTTGCATACAATCTGAAAGAGATACTGTCCAGATTATACTTCGGGCTTGATAATCCTGATTTCAACTTTGTAATACGTTCGGAGAGTCTTAAAGAATCAGGCTCAGAATACTTCCACTGGTATCTGAGCATCGTGCCGCGTCTTGCGCAGTCATCCGGTTTTCAACTCGGCTCAGGTATCTACACAAATCCCTCTGTTCCTGAAGAGATTGCAGGTTTTCTCAGAAAAGTAAAGAGCTGATTAAGGAATTTGAAGCGAGTCGAGGATATCAAATGTTGCTTTCACTGCCGCTGAATCAGCAGGAAGCTGAAATACTGGTTTTCCCTGAAGGTCAAGGCTGAATATTTCTTCATCCTGAGGGACAATGCCTGCTATCTGAAGACCATATTCTACAGCAAGTTTTTTTAATTCCTCTCCTTCATCACCGCGAACGCGGTTTATTATAACTGCACGACTTTCTATATCGAGTTGCAATTCATCCACAAGACTGTTGATCCTCTTTGCCGTCTGTATGCCTCTTAGTGTAGGATCACTAATGATAAGGAGCACATTTACTTTGTGAGTTGTTCTCCTGCTGAGGTGTTCCATGCCGGCTTCATTATCTATAACAACATACGGATATGTTTCAGACAGCTTGTCCGTATATTTCCTGATGATATTGTTGGCTGCACAGTAGCATCCCGGGCCTTCAGGTCTTCCCATTACCATTAGATCAAATCCCTTTGATTCTATCAGTGACTGCTGAACCTGATAGTCAAATATCTGCTCCATGGACATGCCGCCTGGTCTCTCAGCGCCGCTTCTGATAATGTCCAGCGATTCTTCTCTTAGCGCGCCTATCGTTGCATGGATATCAACTCCCAGCGCCTCATTCAGACAGTTGTTGGAGTCTGCATCCACAGCAAGGACAGGTCTTTTCTTTTTCTCTATGATATACCGGATGGTCAGAGCTGCAACCGTTGTTTTTCCTGTGCCGCCTTTTCCTGCCAATGCAATTACAAATGCCATAGATTATTATTATACAATCAGTTGATATTTTTCATATAATAACGGAAAATAGAATATAGAAATAACTTTAAATTAAGGGTGATAACATGACAAATTTCTTTAGATTTTCAATAAAGTATTTAATATTTGCTGTCATACCCTTCCTGCTTGCTTCTATCGTGATAAGGCTGCCTTTCAGTTCTGCTGAAACTAAAAGCAGACTACCTAAATATCTTGGTGTAGAAGCCTGTAAAGAATGCCATAAGGAGGAATACAATAGTTTTATAACCTATGCCAGGAAAAGCAGGTCATTTGAGAGCATCGAAAGGATTAAAAAAAGATTGACAGAAGAAGAGATTAAGGGATGCTATTTCTGTCACACCACAGGATATGGCAAACCCGGAGGCTTTATAAGTCCTGAAAAGACGCCACACCTGAAGATCGCAGGCTGTGAGGTATGCCATGGACCAGGTGAGTTACATGTAAAGACAATGAATCCTTCCAATATAAAGAGGCGTATGACCTTGAAGGATTGTGAGGTCTGCCATATAGAAGAAAGGGTCAAGGCCTTCAGATATAAGCCTATGATTCACGGAGGGGCACATTAAGAATACGAAAGTGAAAAGTGAAGAGTTAAAAGTGAAAAGTGAAAAATTAGAAAATAAAGGAATAAGACAAAGATGTTCGGTGTAATCAAAAAGAGGCTCGGTTATAAGATAATGGTTGCCATGGTAGCCATTATCTTAGTAAGCCTGGTGACTGAAATTTACATGCGAATATACTTCGGAACCAGAGACAGGTTCGAGATAGCAACCAGGATTACCATGGAGCTTGCCGACTCGATCTATGCGGGCATAAAGTCTCCCATGGCAATAGGAGATAAAGATGCTATTAAAAAACAACTACAAGACCTCAGGGGAAGGGCGAAAGATGTCGAAGTGTTTATCTGTGCTTTTGACCAGGAGACAACCTATTCCACACATGAGGATAAGATAGATGCAAGGGTAGGAGATTTCATTTCCAATAAAGCAACCCGGCAGGCCTTGAACCAGATGTTAGAGACAGGCGTTGAACCACGCTTTGACCCGGGCAGGCCTTTGGAGGATGAGGTCTCAGGGAAGAGATATCTTGTTATCATCAAACCCATTCTGAATGAAAGGGATTGTTATCACTGCCACGCTTCCTCCAAAAAGGTTCTCGGAGGTATGGTCATAAGGTTTGACGCTGAGCGGCTATACTCCCAGGTTACCGACCAAAGAAACCGAACTGTAATTATAGCTATATTCCTAATACCCCTCGCAGCTATTTTTACCTATTTCATTGTGAATAAATTAATAAGGCATCCTGTGGAGGATTTAGCAGAGAAGGCAAAGAAGTTTGCTGAGGGAGACATGTCTGTTTCTGTGGAAGTAAAGACAGAAGATGAGATCGGCATTCTTGGCAAAACCTTCAACTATATGGTAGAAAGCGTCTCCTCTTTCAGTAAAAAATTGGAGGAAGAAATAAAGAGAAAAACATCTTTATTAAATGAAAGGACAAGGCTCTTATCATTGCTGGATAGAGCTAACAAAGAGCTCAGAGAGCTTGATAAACTGAAATCCACTTTCCTGGCAAATATGTCTCACGAACTGCGTACGCCTATGAATGCCATCATTGGTTACACAGACCTTTTAATAGACGGGGTTGACGGCCCTATTAATGAAGACCAGGAGAAAAGCCTGAAAAAGGTTTCGAATAATGCACGGCATCTGCTGCAGTTGATCAATGATGTCCTTGATATCTCGAAGATAGAAGCCGGAAAGATGAAATTAAATCCGAAGGAATTTGATTTGAAGTGGCTGGTGGAGGCTGCTCTTCACACCTTTGAACCACAGATGAAAATGAAAGGAATTACACTAACTGTTGACATTCCTGAGGGATTGCCGCTCATATTCGGCGATGAAGACAGGATCAAAGAGATTTTAATAAATCTTTTGTCAAATGCAGTCAAGTTCACACATAAGGGAGGTATTACTATATCTGCCAGGCAATCTGATAGAGGCGTCAAATCCGGAGAGCCGCCTATCTTTGCAGAGATATGCGTTGAAGACACAGGGATAGGAATAAAAGAAGAAGACCTTGGAAAAATCTTTGATAAGTTTGTACAGGCAGACCTTACGGCAATCCGTCAGTATGAAGGAACAGGCCTCGGTCTGAGTATCGCCAGGGGGCTGGTATCTCTGCATAAGGGTATGATTTGGGTGACAAGTAAATTTGGAGAAGGCAGCAAATTCTGTTTTACATTGCCTTTAAAGAAAGAAATACTCGAAAAGCCTGCAGAACCTATAATTGACACAAGAATAGCAGAAGCCCTGGCCGAT
>VGWX01000087.1 GCA_016873615.1 Nitrospira sp.
AGCAGAAGGCGCCGGACTTCAGGTAAAGGGCAATGCTGTTACGAACGCCGGATACTTCTATCTTATTTTTGGTGATGAGCAGGGCTCTCCGTTCTACGGCGCAGGCATGCCGTTTGGCGGCTATTTCATTATGGGACATGATTACAGACCGGTCGAAGGAGGTTTCGGTGCTGACCCAACGCCTGTTCATACTGTAGTCGACAGGAATACTGTGTCGAATTCAGGGTGGAACGGTTTCTACATCGAGGGTTCCAATATGGAGATCACGAACAATACAGCAGAGCGCATAACAAACGACGGGTTCTATATCAGTATGGAAGGCGGCAACGTAAAGACCAACACCGCGCGCTACTGCGGCTCTTACACCTGGTATCCGCCTGCACAAGGGCCTGTAGAACTTGCTCCGGTCTATCAGCAGGGTGCGCCTGCACCCGGTATCAACACCGGTTCCAACGGCTACGAGATTTATGGCTGTGACATCAATGTCGCAAATAACCTTGCAGAGCTGAACGCAGGCCGCGGGTTCTTCCTCAGCGAGATGAACTGCAGCCTGAACTCGTTCACCGGCAATACTTCACGCAAGAATTTCCGCACAGGCGCCCGTCTGGAGTATGTTGATTCCGGCGCTAAGCTGCTATTCACCAACAACATCATAACAGACAACCACGGAGAAGGCGTCGCCAATTTCGCGCCGAGCACAGGAGGCAGCACAGAAGTCTATATTTTAACCAATACCGTCCTGAGAAACAGAAAAACAGACATCTGTAACGAAGGCGCTGCAACCATCACAGGCAATGTTTGCACACTGGCAGCGGGCTGCAATAATAACCCGGCGCTGTCATGCGACCTGGAAAACCCGTTTATGGTTGGGCCATAACATCGTATTGTCTCGCAGTAAACTTTATAAGGGAAGCGTGCTCAGGCACGCTTCCCTTATTTAATGAACTACCCCGCAGTCCCGAAGGCTTTCGGGACGAGGTATCTTAAATATCCCCTCCCTTTTCGCCTCGGCGAATCCGCCTGAGTGCGGAGAGGGGAGGGTGTTTAAAGGTGTCCTTACTTATGAACTCATTAGTAATGCTTTTTCTGTGATCTCTGTGGTTAATTTTTGAAAATACGAAATGAAAAAATGGAGGAGATATGAAAAACAGACAGGGCAGAAAAATTTTTTGGATAATTGCCGGCCTATTATTCCTGCTATTGCCTGTAACCGGAATATTTGCTGAAGAAGAAAAGGCCTCGCCAAAAGACGAGACACCTCTGGCAGAGATAGAAGGCGGAAGCATCACCATCGGAGAGTTCCGGGAGAGGATATACAACCCGCAGGAAGAGGTGATGGCTGTGCTCAGCAGTCCTGAGGGCAAGGAGAGGCTTTTAAACGAGCTGATTCAGACACGGCTTTACAGCCTTGAATCAAAGAGGCTGAAGATCAATGAACGCGCTGACGTCGTTTTAATTATACAGGATTCAGTCGAGCGCATCCTTGCTGATTTCTATCTGAAAGAGCATGTCTACAACAAGATACAGATTACCGATGAGGAGATAAAAGCATTCATGGATAAAAATCCCGAGCTCTTCAGCGCCCCGGAGTCTGTCCATGTAAGGCACATACTCCTCAGGACCGGCAGGGAGGCAAAACCGGAAGAAACAGAATCTCAGCGCAAGAAGGCTGAAGAGATACTTGCAAAGGCAAAGGCAGGCGAAGACTTCTCAGCATTGGCCACAACCTATTCTGAAGACAAGAGCGCCCAAAAGAAGAACGGAGATCTCGGTTACATAGAAAAAGGAAGGTACGGCAAAGAATTTGATGAAGGCGTGTCCAATCTGAAACCCGGTGAAATAAGCCCGGTCATAAGAACTGCCAAAGGCTTTCATATATTCAGGGTTGAAGGCCGGAAACCAGCCGGTACACGTTCACTCTCAGAAGCAAGACCATGGATAACATCCCGTTTAATGACCGCCAAGGAACAGGAAGCCAGGGATGCTGCCGACAAAGAGCTGATCGAAAAATACAAGGTCAAAATCCATAAGGAGTTGCTCAAATAAAATAATCATCAGGAACAGAAATCCTTGAAAGGTTTGTGGTATAATGGTCTGCAAATGTGATGCGATTAAAAACAGTCATAAGAAATATAAATATACTGAACATGCTCTTACTGACTGTTATGATTATTTTCTCTGATTACAGCATCACCCCAATGCTTGAAACAAAGGTTAATTATACCCTTCCGGTTGCCAAACAGCGCCCCGGCGCAGGAGAGAAGCAGGAAGAAGATATCACGTTAGCCCATTTGCCCTCTGTTCTGGAATATGCGCTTATAGGGGAAAATAACCTGTTTCATCCGGAGAGGAAGATACCTGTTGAAAAAAAAGAGGAACAGCCTTTGCCGAAACCGGAGTTTGTACTCTATGGAACTTTGATAACAAATGATATCAGCCTTGCCTATATTGAGGACATGAAGGCGCCGCGAAGCTCGCCGGGAAGAGGGAGAAGACAGACAGCTCTGAGAAAGGGCGAGACCATTGCCGGCTTTACGCTTAAAGAAATAGAGCATGAGATGATCGTGATGGTGCGGGGAGAGGAAAAAATGACCGTCCCTATTGATGATCCTTCCCATCCAAAGGAGAGGAAAAGCATTGAAACAAAAGCAGCAGCTCCTCAGCCGCCTCAGCCAAGGGTATCAACCCCGCAACCTGCAGCGCCGAGAGAAATCTCAAGACAGAGACGCCCTGACGAGGGAAGGGATGAAAAAGCACAGACATTTAAACCTGCTGATGCACAGAAACTGAGAGAAGCTATAAAGGAAAGAAGCAAAGAGGGTAAAGGCAAATAGATTGAGCAATAAAAAACAGGCCTTAATGACCGGACAACACGTATAAGATCCACATTGCTTAATGCGGGATAAACTGCATCTTCTTTTTTATTTTCTCAGGAAAGACATAAAAGTAAAATATGCCGGTTCAGGCCTGGGATTATTGTGGACCGTTTTTACACCCCTTATTCAGATCGTCCTTTTCTGGTTCGTCTTCTCTGCAATCATGAAGGCGCGGCCCTATGCAAACACCCAAATGCCCTATATCTACTTCCTCCTTTCCTCTTTCTTTTTCTGGCTTGCATTGTCAGAGGGGATATTCAGGGCCTCACACGTAATCATCGAAAATGCCGAAGCAGTAAAAAAAATCTCTTTCCCGAACATCCTCCTGCCCATAACCGTCACAATATCCAGCTATCTGCAGAACATGATAGGGTTTCTGCTGTTCATCACAGTATACTCCATTATAACCACAATCAGTCCTGTAACCCTCTTTGTTATTCCGATCCTTTTCTTCCAGTTCATCTTTTCGCTTGGGATTGGCATGCTTCTGGCCGCAATCCTGCCCTATATCAGGGATCTGGGCCAGGTTATCGGACACATTATGCAGGGAATCTTCTTCATATCTCCGATCATATACAGCATTGAGTCAGTGCCTGAAAAATTCAGGATAATCTTTTACTGTAATCCTGTAACTTATTTTGCATCTTCATACCACCATGTAATACTTCTCAGAGAGCTTCCTCCGCTGCATTATATGATTATAATCATCTTTATTTCAGCAGCGAGTTTCCTGTTTGGTTTATACATGTTCAGGAAACTCAGGGATGGTTTTGCTGATGTCTTATAGGGGTTTATAAAAATAATATGACCGCAGTAAGAGTCGAAAATATAACCAAGACATACAAGCTCTATGACAGGCCTCTGAACAGGCTGAAGGAGCTTCTCCTGCACAGGCCGTTTCATAAGGAATTCACTGCTCTCAATGATGTATCCTTTACATTGGGGAAAGGAGAAACATTAGGCCTTATAGGAGACAACGGCGCAGGAAAGAGCACCCTCCTGAAAATACTTGCAAAGACCCTCTCCCCAACACTCGGCCGGTTTGAGGTGAACGGTCTGGTCTCATCCCTGCTTGAGCTTGGCTCAGGGTTTCATCCGGAATTTACCGGCATTGAGAATATATTTTTTTACGGCTCACTCCTCGGTATAGAGAACGGGACCATGAAGAAAAAGATACAGGAGGTGATCGATTTCTCGGAACTGGGGGATTTCATCAATTATCCGATCAAGACATACTCATCTGGAATGTATGTGAGGCTGGCCTTTTCTGTTGCAACAGCAGTCGACCCGGACATCCTGATCATAGACGAAGCCCTGTCAGTCGGTGACCAGTATTTTCAGAAAAAGTGCCTGGATAAAATGGACGATTTCAAACGGAGAGACAAGACCATGATATTCTGTTCACATGACATGTACCCCATTAAAACATTCTGTGAAAAAACCATATGGCTGGATCACGGCAAGATTAAGATACTCGGCAAATCAGAAGAGGTCGCGAACGCATACATGAGCCAGGAGCAGGCAAAAGCAGAAAGATTTAAAACAGACAGCAGCATTGCACATTCTGATGCCAATCAACCGGGGTCTTTTCTGTTTATCAGCAATTTGACAGCCAGGCAGGAAGATACAAAAAGCCTCTTGATCGAATTCGTTGTCAAATCCCATAAAAGATTCCACGGACATCTTGGGTGGTCGATATTGAGAAGAGATATGCTGCAGATATCTTTTATAACAACACATATGCAGGGAAGAGAACCTGTATTGCTTGAAGGTGAAAAAAGGGTATGTATCAAGATAAATAACCTGAATATCGTCAATGACAATTATTTCGTCTATGTCGGTATATTCGACAAACAGGCATATAAACCTATTGCTGTAGACTTTATAGATTTTCCGATCACCACAGGATATGAAATACACAATTCACTGAGCCATTTTGACAGCGCCTTCATTATAGAATGATGCCGGGTCCTGACGTCACGATATCCATAGCAACCTACAACTCCCGGACTGTGATAGAGAATTGCATTCGCTCCATCCTTGCAACTGCCCAGGATGTTGAGATAAAAATTGTAGTCGTTGACAATAATTCAGGGGACGGGAGCGCAGACCTCGTTAAATCCCTTTTCCCTGATATTACACTGATAGAAAACAGGGACAATGCCGGGTTCGGGAAGGCGCATAACCAGTCATTCAGAATATCAAAAGGAAGGTATTTTCTTGTTCTGAACCCGGACACGATCGTATTCCCGGGAACCATACAAAAGCTGATTGCGTTCATGGACAGCAATCCCTCTGCCGGTGTTGCAGGATGCAAGATCTACTGGGACGACGAAAAGAAGTTCATGTTTCCCGACCTGAGGATACACAACCTCAAAACTGCAATAATCCAGTTCACCCGGTTTTGCCGCAAGTTTCCCGACAACCGGATATGCAGGCAATACCGGGAAACAGCATACCGCATCTGGGATGCAAAAAATCCAATCGAGGCAGACGGGATAACCGGCGGCCTTCTGTTTATCAGGCGCGAAGTTTTCGAATCAGCCGGATTTTTTGATGAGAATTTTTTTCTGTTTTTTGAAGAACATGACCTCATGATGAGAATCAAAAAAATGGGGTGGAAGATATACTATCTGCCCGATGCTGAAATACAGCATCTGTATGAGGAAAGCTTCAGGAACAGTCAGGTGGATATACCTGCTGTTTATATGCGAAGCGCCTTCTATTACTATAAAAAACATTATGGTATGCCGGGACTCCTTTTTCTCAGATTCCTCATTGCATTGAACAGATTTTTCCTTCAGCGTGAAGCAGCTCATGCAAATAATGCACCGTCGGAACTCTGCCCGGAAAACGGCAGGCTGATCATTGCCTGGCCTCCTCATAAAGGAGCAAAGAGATATCTTGTGGAAATCTCGTATTCAGCATCATTTTGTGACAGGGGGGGAATGTATGTTTATGGGGAGACCTGTTCTTTAGACAGTTCTATCCTGAACAGACTCCCCGACAATATGGGTTTTATAAGGATACTGCCGGTTTATGATGACAATTCAACAGGCAATGTATTAAAGGTGGTGAAAATTACAAACTGAGAGTCTATCGTGGTATTTCTGCCTTTGTTATCCCCTTCCTGCTTATTCGTATGCCGGTATGCAACTCTATATAATCCCTCATCGTACGAAGCAGTATGCCGACATTGCTGCGCTTATAGTAGAATAATTTCCTGTGCCAGCGCAGAAGCGTTTTCAGGTCCCTCTCGCAGGTATAGTAAGGAAAAGGAAGATCGGTTAGCCAGTAGCTTTCGTCTATAAATCCTTTTTCTTTAGCTAAGGAATAAATCTTTGTGCTTGGGGTAATCATAGTAACCTGAGGCAATATGATATCAGGTTCTATCTTTCTCAGGAGATGTATCGTCTCAGAAATGCTCTTCTCGCTCTCACCGGGGTTCCCGACCATCAGAAAGGCCCCTGTCAGTATACCGGCCTCCTTAGTCATCCTGAAGGCCTTCAGAACGTCTTCCTCGTTAATCTTCTTTGAGATATTCGACAGGACAGCGCTTGATCCTGATTCCACACCAAAGAGAATGCAGCAGCAGCCTGCTTTTTTTGCATGATGCAACAACTCCGGAGAAACAAACTGCACTGCTGTTTCGAAACCCCACATGAGGTTCAGATTCCGTCTCCGGAGTTCCTCACAGAGGGATATAACCCTTGTCTGATTTATCGTGAATATATCGTCTGTCATGATAATAAATCCCACATCATATTCACTGTGCAGCTTTTCCATCTCATCGGCAATATTGTTTTCGCTCCTCTGTGTCCATCGCCTCTTCCAGATAAGCGGAGAAGAGCAATAACCGCAGTCACCCACGCATCCTCTTGACGTTGAGATCGAGGCATATTTCGGCTGTTTTTTTATGCCAAGCATGCCATAGAGCATAGTGAGGAATTCCCAACCCTGATAATCGCTCAGGGCAACAAGGTGATAGGCCGGGGATGGCAGATCGTCAAGAACCTTTATCCTCTCCCGTGGCGAAGTAATAATAACCTTTCCATCCTGCAGATATGCAATGCCCTTTACAGCATCCAGGTCCCTTTTATTCTGCCATGCCTCTATTAATTCGAGCATGGTTTCTTCGCCCTCTCCAAGGACAACAGCATCCGGACTGAAACGTTTGAGAACCTGTTCTGTCAACAGTGAGGGATGTGCGCCACCCAGGACAATTTTTATCGCGCTGTCTGCAGTGCGTATCACGTCTATCAGTCTGAACCATGCTGCACGCTGGTCGCTCAGGCAGGTTATGCCGATAACCTCAGGACTCATTTCCCGGATCCTGCTCTCTATCTCCTCGTAAGACAACTTTTTCACATATGCATCAAGGATAGATACCTTATAACCATGCTTCTCAAGATATGAAGCTATATAGCCGAGCCCAAGGGGCATCGTATAAGTCTGTATCGGGGTCTTTTCGAGAAACCGGCTGTTTTCGGCATGATTAAATGGCGGCGGGTTGATAAGGAGAACTTTCATATTAAATTTATGCCATTATGATGCATCATAATCACCCATTCTGTAAAAAAACCTGTCATAGAAAATTTCAGCATTCACACCGCAATCTGCATTCACCGATTTGAAGGCGATAGGTATCGAATCCTTGCCGATGTAACCGAGGTTATCCAGACTATCTTTCAACGTTTCCCCGGGATGAAACCATGCCTTTATAGTCCTGATATGTTTCATGGTATTTATGATAAACCATTCAAGAGAAATGAGCATATCCCTTACGTCCCCCGGGTTTCTGCTAAAGACCTCCAGGATATGAAAGGATTCTTCCTCAGTTTTATATACGGCATACCCTCTGATCCTGTTCAGCCTCTTGAATACAAGCAGCCCGTACTTATTTGACGGGTTATTGATATACCTCCATCTGATATAATCCTCATCTTTTTCGAACCTGAGGATATCTCTGCGGGAATGGGCAGAAAAATTATGCAGCTCTTTTCCGTCCAACAGCTCCCAACCTTCATCTACCTTCAGTTTCCAGAAAACAGGATGTTTTTTCAGACGCCCTTTCTCATATAATTGAATGAACCTGTTGCCTTCTCCTCCGAGCCTTAATGACTGCAGCCGCGCATGCCTGAGTGAAGGGAACCCGAAAGCAAAATCCATCGGGTTTTCCCTGTAAAAGATCTCTCCGAGTTTCACGATGAAAGGTGTCTTGCTGATGAGCCTTGCCCTGTATTCTGGATCTGTCATAACATCACAGAACTGATATGCCCATAACAGTTTGCCCTGAAAAATGAACTGAAGCCTTATGCCGCCGTAAAAGGCAACTACCCTTTTAGCGTCAAGCGCCATGTATCCTCTTGACCCCCATGGTGAATGCAGATATTTCCACCGGAACCACTCAGGTGTTGCTTCCTTATTGAAGGCGAGCCTGAACAGAGCAAGGATTTTGTCTGTATTTTCCCCGGAATATTTTTGTATCAGATAATTTTGCATAAATGCATTTTACCGTTCTTTAATCCAGATGATCATATTTTCCTATGAAAGGAGATTTTTTTATGATCCGGCCTAACCCGTCGAGGTTATATGCCTTATGCGGTTCCCTGTACCAGTCTTCATAAAATCGTACCGTTTCCTTCTCGGATGCTTCAAGAAAATCATGAATTCCATCAACAACAGGATATGTTCTTTCACACCGGCTACACCTCGAATGCTGAGAGGATATCAACAGCTTTTTATGACAGTAAGGACAGAACAGTGATAAACGCGGTTCATTCATTCAATCACTTCAACTCTATTGAATACACACCCGGCGCTTCAATCCTGTACTCATCACTGATCCCTTCCCAGCCCTCAGGCGACTTATATACCACTTTCATGAAGAAGACATCAGGTCTCTTATCCGGATAATATTTCCCGAACAAGTATCTGCCTTTTTTCTTTACCGGAGTCATGTAATCATACAGCCCTGGATGTCTGCCCTTAAGAATAAAATACCTTCCGGTATCATAAGGTCCAAGGTCCCATTGCATTGTATATGCATCAAAACGTATCGTGCCGCGGATAACATCCTTTCTGGTTTCGGTCCCATTCTTTACTGCAACATTATAGCCGGAAGACTGAATTTCCTGTCTCCTGTCCTCTGACATATATCTTATCAGATTGTCCTCAGGAACAATTTTTGTGCGGATCTTCCGCCCGTAAGAATATTCTTGGATATCTCTCAATCCATCATAAAACCATGCAGGCTGCCGCGCCTTTATATACTCGTTGCCTGAATAAAGAAACTCCTCTTTTGTTTCCTTCCATGCAATATTATCACGGGACAGGCGATGCTTGATTTCATTGTCCTCGATAACAAAAAAAACGCTTACTGTTATCAGCATGGAAACAGCAAGAATTCTCTTCCAGCCCCTCTGTTTCATGGTTTCCGATCCCCAAACTATGCCCGTGAATATAAGGAATACGGACAGATGAAAAACATATCTTGCAATAGCGTGATCTAAAACAAGCATTGTAAGGACAGGTAAAACCGGCAGTAGAAGCACGATAATAATCATGCCTGTCTTTACAAGATTTCTTCTCTGCGCAGTAATTATCATTGCAGAGAGGATAATCCAGAATATAAAGGAGTAATGCCCAAAAAGAAACTGAGGCATGTTTACAAGAAGGTTGTAAATTCCGGCAGTTATTTTTCTTACAGTCA
>VGWX01000088.1 GCA_016873615.1 Nitrospira sp.
AGAAACGTGCTATGAAGTGGGTTCTCGGAAAGTAAGAAGACATTTATGCGAAGGCATACAGGTTAAATTGATTCAAAACAGTGTAGTATTTTATGGATCTCTCTTGGATTTCAGTGCCGCCTCTTTCAGTATAGAAGTTTCGGCTGCACCGCCTCAAACATTTCAATGGATTAATCCCGAATTCACCGTACATGTTATTTTTAAAAATGAACAAGACATTCTTTATTCAGGGGAATGCAAGATAGTCAGGCAAACCCTCAATCAAAAATTGAGGACTTTTGTATTAGAACCTTTAAATGAAAATATACGCAGGTTTAAACCCAAAGAATTCAGAAATTCAAGACATAAATTATTACCTTCGCCAAATATTATCTTCAAACATGCCCTTACTGGAAGGTTGATTAACCTGAAGGTCGAAGATCTGTCAGGCTCCGGGTTTTCAGTAGAGGAATATTATGAAGACTCTGTTTTTCTACCAGGGATGATAATCCCGAAGCTATACATAGAAATTGCGAATAATTTTAAGATTTGTTGCAAGGCACAGGTTGTTTATAGAAATGTCAATAAAACCTATGTGGATGAACCTCTTGCAAAATATGGCATTGCCATTCTTGATATGGACATCCAGGATCAGGTTAAGCTTTCAAGTCTTTTGCATCAGGCGACAAATGAAAAATCCTACGTCTGCAACATCGTGGATTTAGATGCCCTGTGGAAGTTCTTTTTTGAAACAGGCCATGTATATCCTAAAAAATATACCTTTATACATGCCAATAAGGAAAAGTTTAAAAAGACGTATGAGAAGCTTTACATCCAGAGTCCAACTATCTCAAGGCATTTCATATATCAAGATAAAGGTATCATTCAAGGTCATATGTCAACAATTCGTTTTTATGAAAATACATGGCTAATTCAACACCATGTTGCTACGGCGCGAGGGTTTAGTAAGGCTGGACTTGTTGTGCTGGACCAGATTGGCCGTTATATAAATGAATTCCATTCTCTACATTCAACCCATATGAATTTTGTCATGTGTTACTTCAGGTCTGACAATAAATTTCCCAGCCGTGTTTTTGGAGGCGTTGCAAGAGATTTAAGCAATCCAAAGGGGTCTTCCCTTGATTCTTTTGCCTATTTCCATTTACCGAGGACCTTTGAGCAGACGGACTTATCAGAATCATGGACACTGGTTAAAACTCAACCAGAAGACCTCTTAGAGTTAGAAAGCTTTTACGAATATGCCTCTGGAGGCCTTATGCTCAATGCCCTTGACTTAGAGCCGGACATGATTGACAGTGATGCACTCAACAAAGAATACCAGAGGCTTGGTTTTAAAAGGGAACGACACCTCTACTCACTGAAGAGAGATGGCGCTCTTAAGGCGGTTATCACAGTAACTGTCTCAGATATCGGTTTAAGCCTTTCTAATCTAAACAATTGCATTCATGCCTTTGTCCTGGATTCTGATGATCTATCTCTTAATATATTTTATTCACACCTCTCTCAGCTTTCTCATTACTATGAGAAAGACGAAATACCCATAGTCCTCTATCCTCTTAGCTATGCCGAAACCAAATCTATGCCCTATGAAAAAGTATATAGCCTATGGGTGTTGAATATGCAAAATACTGATGATTACTTTAGATTCATGAAAAAATTATTCACCCACATTCAACATGAGTAGATTTAAAGTCTTTTTCTAACATGCTGCCATGGAACAATTAAATATTGATAACCGGCCTTTATATAGCAGCAGGATAATAAATACTTGTGTCAAGCTCATCAGAAGAAAATACAGCTATATAAATATAAACGAATTATTGAGTTATGCGGGAATGGAGGCTTGGCAGATAGAAGACGAAGGCCATTGGTTTACACAAAAACAAGCAGATCTTTTTTGTGAAAGGCTGATAAAATTAACCGGGAATAAAGACTTTTTCAGAGAAGCAGGTAAGTACGCAGCTTCACCTGAAACAATAGGGATGATGAGACAGTATATCCTTGGTCTTGTTGGTCCTGCAAAAGTGTATGAGATGATAGGAAAGGCTGCTTCTAACTTTACTAAAGCGTCTATCTATGAATCAAAAAAAATAGGTTCCCAAAAGGTAGAGATTACTGTTACACCCATAGAAGGAGTTAACGAAAAGCCATATCAATGTGAAAACAGAATCGGGTACTTCGAAGCTATTGCTGCGATATTTAACTATAGACTACCAAAAACAGAACACCCGGAGTGTCTCTTTAAAGGTGGAAAGGTCTGCCGTTATATCGTTTCCTGGAGAGAATCACAAGCTGATCTCTGGAAGAGGGTAAGAAATTATATGACCTTATTTTTTGCTGCACTCTGCATCGGTTTTTATCCTAAGTATTCAGAGTTTACGCTCTCAATGATGTTACCACTCTCCGTTTTTGTTATCTTCGTGTTGACCATATATGCCGGAATCTTAGAAAAAAAAGAATTATCTGCAGCTATAGACAACCTCATGGGTTCTACTGAGCAACTTGTAGAGCAAATTAATATAAATTATAACAATGTCCTTTTTATAAATGAGATAGGGCTGGCGCTCAGCAGGCAAATAGACATTGAGGCTATTTTAAAGAAGGTTACGCAAGTTTTAGAAAAACGGCTTGATTATGACCGTAGCATAATCTTCTTAGCAAATCAGGATAAAACGAAGCTCACTTTTCGTACGGGGTTTGGATATACTGATGAACAGTTGAGCATTTTGAAAAGTGCGGATTTTCATTTAGATAGACCTGAATCAAAAGGCGTATTTGCTATCTCTTTTCGTGAACAGAGATCTTTTTTGATAAATAATATAGATGAGATAAAGGAAGACCTTTCACCTCGCAGTTTGGAATTTGCAAAAAAGATGGGTACCAAGTCTTTTATTTGTTGTCCCATAATCTATGAGGAAGAGTCAATGGGAATCCTTGCAGTGGACAATATAAAAACAAAAAGACCATTGGTCCAGAGTGATATCAATTTACTGATGGGTATCGCCCCTGAGATCGGCGTAAGCATTCATAATGCAATGCTCGTTGATGCGAAGGAACGTCAATTCAAATCTATACTACAGGTTCTGGCATCCAGTATTGATGCCCGTGATTCCCTGACAGCAGGGCATTCTGAAAAGGTAACTGAGTATGCTGTGGGAATCTGTAATGAGTTGGGTATGTCGAGGGATTACTGCGAAATGATTCGAGTGGCCTCGTTGCTGCACGACTATGGGAAGATAGGTATCAAAGACGATATTTTAAAGAAAGAAGGCAAACTGAACGCCGAAGAGCGTGAAGAAATACAAAAGCATGTAGAAAAGACCAAGGATATTTTAAAGAAAGTAAACTTTGAGGGCATTTATAAAGAGGTTCCCGAGATAGCAGGGTCTCATCACGAGAAAATTGATGGAAGCGGTTACCCAAAAGGCCTCAGAGGAGAAGAAATTCCCCTCGGAGCCAGGATAATTGCTGTAGCTGATTTTTTTGAAGCGATTACTGCAAAGCGTCATTACAGGGATGCTATGCCCCTTGATGTAGCCTTTGAACTTCTCAAAGAGAATAGCGGTAAACATTTTGACAGTCAGATTGTTGAGGCATTTATCAGATACTACAACAAGGAACACAACAGAATGCTCAGACCATCTTACGGAGTGAATTAAGTAGCTGGCTTCATACCCCTGCATAAAATTACAGGTGTATAAGTAAATCTTTCGGGATCAGTAAAGAATTTTTCAAAATCCTCTATGAACTCTTTATGTCCTTTGTATTCTTCAAATTGAAATTGTATTTTTTTAGAGACCACTTCAATCTTCTTCATCCAGTTAAAGGCATCAGTATCTTTCAGTTTGCCAAAAATCAGATGATGGGCAGCCATATCTAAATCTATGTCCTGGTAACCGAGTGTATAAAGGTATGAATAGAGCTTTCTTCCCACATAGGGATCAAAATTTGCCTCTTCCTCTAATATTTTTATTGCAGAGAAGAGGGCTCTTTCCAGTTTCTGAGAAAGACCAAAATGGCTCAAACAGTTATGGTCTAGATCAATCAGACACAAAATACCCCCTGGTTTTACAATGCGGGATATATTCTTCACTATATCAAAACTTTGAGCACGATAGTATTCCAAAACAAAGCGAACCCAAACTAAGTCGAAAGTTCCCAAGTCATCAAGTTGCTTCTGTATATCTTTACATTTAAATTCTATGCCCTCAACAGCATAGTACTTTTTCGCATATTCAATTCTTTTCTCTGAACCGTCTACTCCAACTACTGTGCCACCAGGCTGGACTAATGTATGCAATACAGAGGTTGTCTTTCCTGAACCACTGCATATATCGGCAACTCTCATGCCTGGTTTAATGCCGGCCCAGAGGGATTGCCTCTCAACAACTTTGGCGTCTGTTTTTATATCGAGCCGGAGCGCCTCTTCATCACTTTCCATCAAGTACTCAAAGTCTTGCATATTTTGTTATGTTTAGTTTTTATGTTGATATAACTGTAACGTTTTTTATATCATTATTTTGTCATTTATTCAATACCAAAGTACAAACACTGAATATATGTTGCTGTAGAGCTTTGGTTGACATTATACACTTATATAGTAAACTTTGAGATAAAGAATTTTAAGCTTACATTTATTATTATGCATCTCATTTTTAAGGAGGTAGCCGTGAGACAGAAAGGATTAAATAAATCTATATCTTTTTTGGGAGCTTTATTTTTCATTTTATGCACTATCTCAGACGCACTTGGCTCAGGTTTTGCTGTGTACACACAGGGTGCGTCATCCTTAGGCCAGGGAGCTTCGACAATTGCACATCTTGATAACCCATCAGCAATTTTTTTTAATCCGGCATTAATCAATAAACTTGAAGGCACCCAAGTGGAACTGGGGACAACTCTCCTTTTCCCTTCGCGAAAGTTTAAAAGTGATGCAACCGGAAATACCTTTAAAGCTGAAAGAGAAGTGCTTTACCCGTCGACACTTTTTATCACCCATAAATTTAATGACAAGATCAGTGCGGGATTGGGTATCTTTAATCCCTTTGGCCTCAGCAACAAATGGGGCAATGATTGGGAAGGAAGGTATATCACTACAAACGCAAAAATGACGACTTATAATATCAATCCTGTAGTATCATACCAGATCACACCTCACTTTGCCTTTGCTGCAGGTTTGGATTTTCTTCTGGTCGACGCAACATTAGAGAATAGACTCAATTTATCTCCCTTTGGACTCCCTGATGCAGGACAAAAATTCAAAGGTGATGCAACAGGAGTAGGATACAATTTTGGAATTCTAATAGACCCTCATAAGGATATTTCTATTGGCGCCTCATATCGAAGCAAAATCAAAGTTACTATTGATGGTGATGCTTCTTTTGGTCTCCCCGCTGGCACGCCTCCTCCAATCAGTGGTCTGTTTCCTAATACAACTGGTAATACTGACATTACCCTTCCCCGGCAAGTTCACGTAGGAGTCTACTATAAAGGTTTTAACCCTCTTACCGTTGAAGTTGGGTTGAGGTGGGAAGGATGGTCTTCTTATGACCAGTTGAAAATAAATTTTGACCAGCCAATAGCAGGGAGCTTCGCATCTGTTACACCAAAAGACTGGAAAGATACCTATTCGGTTATGTTCGGAGCACGATACCAGCTCAACGATGCAAGTGCCCTTCTCGCAGGATATCTCTATGGAGGGAATCCCATACCTGATAAAACATTTGAACCTTCTATTCCAGATGCGAATACTCACCTTTTTTGCATTGGAACAGACATGAAATACAAGAAGTTAAAAATTGATTTAACATACGGTTATCAAAAGCTCCAGAGCAGGGAGAAAAACAATTCAATTACTGATCCAGTTAGTGGGCTGCCTGTCTTCAGCGCCAATGGGGTGTATAAGTCAAATATCCATATGTTTGGTATGAGCCTTACGTATAAATTCTAATATAGTGTCCTAAAAATACTTTTTGCTCTATGAACGTTATTCTTACCTGAGAGACAACTCATTGACACAACTTGTTATTAAGATAAATAATTAAATATGGCTCAACGATATAATTCCTTCGGCTCATATATAAGAAAAAAGTTTGAGACTATTGTTTATAAAGTAAATGTAGATGCAGGATTCACCTGTCCAAACAGGGATGGAACTGCAGGAGTATCCGGGTGTATTTACTGTAATAACGACAGTTTCAGGCCAAGTTCCTGCAGGCCGACGCTCACTGTCAGTGAACAGGTGCAGAATGGCATCACATATGTCAAAAAGAGGTATAAGTCGGAAAAATTTCTCGTATATTTTCAGCCTTATACAAACACGTATGCCCCTGTTGATGAACTGGAGCGTCTCTATAAGGAAGCCCTGTCCGACCCCTCTGTCATCGGGCTTGCAATAGGCACAAGACCTGATGCAGTGAATGCCGAAAAAATTGCCTTAATTCAATCATTGGCAGAGAAATATTTTATCCTAATTGAGTATGGGATGCAGTCGATGTACGATAAGTCTCTCGAATTCATAAACCGAGGGCACAACTATAATGCATTTCTCAAAGCGCTTGAAATGACAAGGAACCGGGGCATATTAATCGGCACTCATATCATAGTGGGGTTCCCGACAGAAACAAGGGAAGAAATGATGTCCATGTCAGATGAACTTTCCAATCTTCCTTTAGAATTTCTAAAGATACACCAGCTCCAGGTTATAAAAGATACCCCTCTTGAGGCAATGTATAAAAATAATCCTTTTTATGTGTTTGGATATGAAGAATATCTTGATTTCGTAACCGGATTCATAGAAAGACTTTCTCCACGGATAGTAATACAGAGGCTCTTTGCCACAGCTCCTGACAGCATTCTGATAGCGCCGCAGTGGGGCAAAAGCAGGCAGGAGATTTTGCGGGACATCGAAAAGAGGCTTGAGGTCATGGATACATACCAGGGCAAAAAACTGAAAATCCATGCCGGGATATGATAGAAGCTTAGCCTACTTTATCACTTTTTCTGAGCGTATCCTATCTTTTTAAGCGCTTCTTCAACTTCACCGAGTATTGACGGATCATCAATTGTAGATGGCATGGTATACGGCTGGGCATCTGCGATTTTTCTCATGGTGCTCCGCAGTATTTTCCCGGAACGGGTCTTTGGGAGCCTCTGTACAACCACTGCCTCTTTGAAGCACGCGATCGGACCGATCTCATTTCTGATCATCTGAACCAGTTCTTTTTTCAGTTCCTCTTCCCCTCTGGCAACCCCTGCTTTCAGAACAACCAGTCCCACAGGAAGCTGTCCCTTAAGAGTATCATGGGCGCCGATAACCGCGCACTCAGCAACATCTTCATGCTGGGCCACAACTTCTTCCATGGCGCCGGTAGACAGTCTGTGGCCGGCGATATTAATGACGTCGTCAACCCTCCCCATGATGTAAACATATCCGTCTTCATCCATATGACCGCCATCGCTTGTGAAATAGTATCCCGGGAATATTTTCATATATGACTCAATAAACCTTTCATCTGCATTCCAGAGGGACGGCAGTGTTCCGGGAGGAAGGGGAAGCTGCACAACCACAAGCCCCTCTTCTTTTGGCCCCAGTTTCTTGCCTATATTGTCGATTATCTGGACATTATATCCCGGCACAGGTTTTGTGCAGGATCCGGGCTTGATCGGGAAGCTCTCTATTCCCATACAGTTTGCGGTTATGGGCCAGCCGGTTTCAGTCTGCCACCAGTGGTCGATGACAGGCTTTTGCAGGAGATTATATGCCCAGTGATATGTATCGGGGTCTAAACGCTCACCGGCAAGGAAAAGATATCTGAAACCTGAAAGATCATATTTTTTAATATATTTACCCTGCGGGTCTTCTTTCTTAATTGCACGGAAAGCGGTCGGAGCCGTAAACAATGTCTTGACACCGTGCTGGGAAATAACCCTCCAGAATGCCCCGGGATCAGGCGTGCCAACGGATTTTCCTTCATAAAGGATAGTCGTGCAGCCTGTGAGCAATGGTCCGTAAACAATATATGAATGCCCTACTACCCATCCTACGTCAGAGGCTGCCCAGAAGACCTCCCCCGGTTTTGTGTCATATATATTTTCCAGACTCCACCTCAATGCAACAGCATGGCCGCCGTTATCCCGCACTACACCTTTGGGCTTACCTGTAGTCCCTGATGTATAGAGGATATAAAGAGGGTCCGTTGCTTTAACCGGTACGCAGGCTACCGGCTCTGCACCGGCAATGAATTCATTCCAGGCTATATCCCGGCCCGGAATAAGTTCAGCTTCAGCCAGTCGTCTTTGATAAATTATACACTTCTCTGGCTTGTGGGCCGCGAGTTCAATCGCCCTGTTCAACAAAGGTTTATATTCTATAAGTCTCTTGATTTCCATAGCGCCTGAAGCGGAGATGATGACCTTTGGCTTTGCATCATTAATCCTGAGTGCAAGTTCATTAGGTGCAAACCCGCCAAACACTACCGAATGGACAGCTCCGAGCCGCGCGCAGGCAAGCATGGCCACAGCAGCCTGAGATATCATGGGCATATAGATAATTACAGTATCGCCTTTTTCTACACCAAGTCCTTTCAGGGCACCGGCAAAACGTGAAACCTGATCGAGCAGATCCCGGTAAGAAATCTTTCTTATTGTCCCGGTAACCGGGCTGTCGTAAATGATAGCAGTCTGATCGCCCCTTCCGTCTTCTACGTGTCTGTCGAGGGCGTTATAACAGGTGTTCATCTCACCGCCTGTAAACCACCGGTAAAACGGAGGGTTTGAGGAATCAAGAACCTTATCCCATTTTTTGTGCCATGTTATAGCTTCAGCTGCTTCTCCCCAGAAACCTTCAGGATCACTAATGCTTCTCTGGAATAACTCTTCATACTTCCCCATGAATGCCCTCCTAAAATTTTCAATAAAAGTTACTTATCTTATCACAAACAAGAGTCAAGTGGCCAAGCATTGATGTGTCTAACCTAAGATTTAATTGCTGAGAGTATGCTGGAATTTATTGCCATCCAGAGCGCCCCTTTAGCTCAGTCGGATAGAGCACAGGTTCCCTTGAATCCCGAAAGCCTTCGGGATTCAATTCCTGCCCCTGCAGACGGCACAACCCCACATTTAAGTATCTTCATTGATATCACGTTTTTGTAACAGTTTAAGGTATAATAAAAAATTGCCATCGCGTGCCCCCTTAGCTCAGTCGGATAGAGCACAGGTTTCCTAAACCTGGTGCCGCAGGTTCAATTCCTGCAGGGGGTACCATCCTTCTTCCTAATAAAATCGAGGAGTTATATCGGCGGTATGACTCCTTAATTATTGTCTTAACCCCCTGGTGTGATAAAAGTGTGATAAAATTCATTCACCCTTTCTTTCTTTTCCTCTTTTCACGCAATGTTGCGGACTTTTCTTCAA
>VGWX01000089.1 GCA_016873615.1 Nitrospira sp.
AAATGCTGAACTTGCCTTTAATTTCCTTGATTGCTTCTTTGAATTCGGGGATTGCCATTTGATCAAAAACAATGCCTGTGTAATGATGGCTATTTTTGAATATTTTAAAATCTTTTCTTTCCAAAATCCTTTCATAAGTATTCTCTCTAATACAAAGCATCTCCGTTGCCTGATCAGTCAATTTCTTTTTATTCTTGTCAGTGGGTTCAGCGTCTACAAAATCGGTTGTGAAGTATTTTAGATTTCCACTAAATCCTTCAACCTTCTCTCCCTTTGTATTTTTATATCCATGTATTACCTTTTCAATGCGCGGATAACAGACATCAGTGCAAATATTATTTTCGTTATTTGTGCAAAGGATGAATTGCCGATTGCCTTTGTCTTCTTTATTAAGTTCCAAGACTGCGTGACCTGTTGTACCACTGCCAGCCATAAAGTCCAAAATGACAGCGTCTTTGTTAGAACTCATGCTTATAATAGTTCTGATTAATTCGACAGGTTTTGGATTTTCGAAAACCAGCTTGCCAAACATGTTTTTTATCATGCGAGTGTCTATTGAATTGTCAAAATATAGTAAACTATCAGGGACCATGAAATTTTCATCAGTTATATAGACCTTCATGCGAGGAGGTGTACTTTCATCTCCATACCAAATTAAATCTTCTCTTTGTAGGCGTAATAATTCTTCATACGATTTACCCCATCCCCTATCAGGAATAACACAAGGTTTCTTGGTATTAGGATTTATTATTGTGTAGTCTTTAGGGCCACTTTCACGGGATAAATCGGCATCTACAAAAACTCCGCGTTCATCAACTTTATTCCAACGGCTAAGATGCATATATTTTGGCCTGCTGTATATTTCTTTGATTTGATCTTCTATCTCTTCAAATGGGAGACCTTTTGCTTTTAGCTTTTCATACATTCGTGCAATGTCTTTTGCACCCTTCTTAAGAATCCTCCACCCCTTACCTTTCAAGCCGTCTTTAGTCCTTTTATATAAGAGAAGATATTCCGTTGAGACACTGACAAGATTTGCTTGATTTTTGCTTGAATTGTTCTTATGAACAAATAAAGCTATAAAATTGTTATCAAAAATCTCGTCAAGTAACGATCTCAATTGAGTTAATTCATTATCATCTATCGAAACGAAAATAACTCCACTGTCTTTTAACAAAGATTTTCCCAATCTTAATCTTTTCTCCATAAAAGAAAGCCATTTCGAATGGAGATAAGAATCATTCTCGTCTACCCACTTATCGTTAAATTTGAATTCGTCTTTTTTCCCTGTGTTATATGGAGGATCAATATAAATGACATCGACTTTTCTTGCATGAGTATAATTCAAAACCGAAAGGGCATGATAATTGTCACCCTCAATTAATAAATTTACAGGCTTATCGGGGGCAGTAATTATTTCCTTGCTCTTTACTTCTTTCAGCACGGGCAATTTTATCTTGCACAACTCCGCCACGTCTTCCGGTTTTTCTTCCCATACCAACCCGTACTTTTTTCTCTTCTTCAGTTCTTTCTTTAACCGCTCGATTTCGGCAAGCAGTTTTTCTTTGGACAAATTTTCTTCTTTTTTCACAGCCATGATTTTGAAGTCAAATTCCTCTCCAATTATTTCTCCTCTTTCTCGTGCAGAAAGCCGATGCGCCAGTGTTCCGGTTTCGAATAACTTATCACAATTTGTGATATCCTCAATTTTATATCAATCCTCTATCCTTAAAACTAAAATATCCGTTTTTACTAATAATGATATGGTCTATCACCTCAATCCCTAAAATTTTACCTGCTTCTTTCAATCTTTTGGTAATCGTTAAATCATCCTCGGAAGGTTCGCTATCACCTGACGGATGATTGTGAGCCAAAACAACTGAATAAGCATTATGCACTATTGCATCTTTAAAAACTTCTCGTGGATGCACTATGCTGGCATTGAGAGAGCCGATAGAAATAGTAGAAATTCCGAGAATTTTATTCCGGGCATTAAGAAGTATAAGTTTAAAATGTTCTTTGGCTTTATCTTTTATACTTGCCCTAATAGCTTTGACAATATTTTGAGGTTCTTTTATATCAAAATCTTTCAGTTCCGGTTCCAAATCTTTCCTTTTCCCAAGCTCGAAGCAAGCCTTAATCTGTACTGCCTTAGCAAAGCCGATACCTTTTATCTCAGAAAGCTCTTCAATGGTTGCTTCGCTTATTGCTTTGACATTGCCAAATTTTATTAATAACTCCTGTGCAATAGTCATTACAGATTTTTTAGAAACACCACGCCCGATTATTAATGCAAGAAGTTCCTGTGCAGAAAGCGCCTCTGGGCCAAATTGCTTAAGCCTTTCACGGGGTCTTTCAGCCTTTGGCAAGTCGTGTACTGTGAACGAAGATTCTTTCAATCTGTCTCCTTTTTATCATTAATATTAATCTCTTTCCATACATGTAAATATCCCACACAAAAATCCGCACGATCCGAAACGTGAAGGGTATCACAAAAATCGCGAAGAAGATACTGTTCTATATTATCGAAGATACGCGGCATAGATGCTACAATTCTATCACAGAGAGGGCAATTCTGATAAGTTCAAAATGGGTTGCAGGCTTAATGAATGTTATAAGAACTTTATGCGCCGTATTTCTTGAGTCTGCCTGCATTGGCAAGCGCCAGGGGCATAAGATTTACTGTGGGGAATATACCGAATTCTCCCTTTAAGCATTCCCGCTCAGAAAAACCCTTGCAGGTATTCCCGAGCACATAAGGTGAATTCAGGAGAACCGGCACAGGGTGCCAGCTATGGCTTTTCATGAGAGCCGGTGTTGAATGGTCGCCTGTTATTACAATTACATCAAACTTAAGATTAAGTATCTCCGGCAGGAATTTATCGAACTCTTCTATTTTTGAAACCTTGCCCTGAAAGTTGCCGTCCTCTCCGTAAGAATCAATCTTCTTTACATGCATAAAGAAAAAGTCATAGTCATTATAATTCTTTTTCAGGAAATCGATCTCTTCCCTTATATCGCCTTTCAATGGCTGGGCATCCATTCCGATCAGCCTGGCAAGACCACGGTACATGGGATATACAGCTATGCAGAGGGATTTCAGTCCGTATGTATCTTCGAAATGAGGGATGTCAGGAACCTGTGAGAATCCCCGCAGCAGGATGAAATTTGCCTTGGGTTCGTTTTTTATTACATCAGAAATCTCAGTTATTAATTTCTCTGTAACCTTTGCAACCCGCTCTGCCTGCGGTGTTGAAGGTGTAACAGGGATGGGCGAATTGCCTTCTTTTTGCGGATCAGTGTCCTTTATCGCATCTGACCCCTTCGGGAGTGATTCTGGGAACCTGAGCACAACAGCAAACCTGTGCTCCATGCCCGGAGCAAAGATTATCTCAACATCATCAATTTTCTTAATTCTCTCCTGAAGTTTTCCGGTAATCTTCCTGCTTTCCTCTGTAGGAGGCCTCCCGGCACGTCTGTCCTGAATTATGCCATTTTCCATGGTGGCATAATTTACACGTATGGCTATATCCGTCTTCTTTAACTCTATGCCAAGGCCGAGCGCCTCTAACACACCTCTGCCGATCTGCCATTCAACCGGATCATAGCCGAAAAGCGACAAATGGCCCGGTCCGCTTCCAGGAGTTATGCCCATGGCAACAGGCATATGAAGTCCGCATGCAGAATTTATGGCAAGTGAGTCAAGATTTGGTTTATTTGCAGCATCAAGCTCGGTCTTGCCTTCCTTAGGAAGCCCCCCGAGGCCGTCAAGGACAATAAGAAGTATTTTCGTATTATTCTTCTGGACTAAATCCTGAATAATCCTTTGCATGGAAGAAAATGGCTCAGACCTTAAACCTTGCCATTGTATCCTGCAGAATCTGCGCTGAACTCGAAAGCTCTGTAGCCGAAGCAGAGAGTTGCTCCATGGCTGCTGTCTGTTCTTCTGCTGAAGCCGACGCCTCTTCAGCTGATGATGCAGTATCCGCTGCTGCTGCAACTATGCTCTCAATCTGCTTGACTATATTTTTGACCTGTGAAGAAATGCCTGTGAACTGCTGGCTTATCTCATTTGTCAGCA
Organism: Nitrospira sp.; assembly: GCA_016873615.1. Lineage (GTDB taxonomy): Bacteria > Nitrospirota > Thermodesulfovibrionia > Thermodesulfovibrionales > SM23-35 > VGWX01. The sequence goes on from VGWX01000089.1 coordinate 4,082, forward strand.
TCGCCCCTGATTCCATTTCTTTTTTGCCTTCCTGAACCGACATCATTGCCTCTTCTGTCTCATCCTGAACCTCTTTGATTATTTTTGATATTTCACGGGCGGAATTAGCTGAACTCTCGGCAAGTTTGCGGACTTCGTCGGCAACCACGGCAAACCCGTGTCCGGATTCACCGGCTCTGGCTGCTTCTATTGCAGCATTTAACGACAGGAGGTTCGTCTGAAAGGCTATCTTTGTAATGACATTGACTATCTTCCCGATCTCTGATGAACGGGTTGAAAGACTCTTCATTGCATTAACTGACCTTTCTGTTGCAACCTGCAGTATTTTAGTCTTCTCTGAAAGCCTGGACATCAACTCGCTTCCTTTCTGAGTTGATTCATTTGCAACCTGTGATGCAGAAGATGCGCTCTGAGAATTTTCCGCAACTGAGGTCGCAGCTGATGATATCAGGGAAATCGCGGTTGAAAGTTCAGAAAGCGCCCGTGTTGACTGCTTTGTAACAGATGCCATGGATCTCGATGAACTTGTCAGCAATTCAGCCTGTTCACGCACTTTCATGTTGAGATCTTTCAGTGAAGCGATCATCGTATTCGTCGCCTTACCAAGTTGATTCAATAAATCATCACCGGTATCCTCATTCGCGTTGACTGTTAAGTCACCGGCTGAGACCTGCTGGAGTATCATGAAGTATTCGGTCAGACCCATTGCAAGATTCATCGAGCTTGAATGGAGAACTTCTGAGGTGTCGCGGAGATGTCCAAGCATATGATCAAAACCAATTCCGAGAGAATCCTTATCAGAGCGGATGTGCACCTTAACGTCCATATTGCCGTTCTTAACTTCTTCTATACACTCAGATAGTGTCTTGAACTCAGTGATCATGTCATTAGTGACCTTTCCCAACTGGTTCAAGAGGTCATCCCCTGTATCATCTGAAGCCTTCACGTGAAGATTGCCAACGGCTAATTCTGAAATGACGCTAAAATAATCACTCATCCCCAGGGCAAGGTTCATGGAATTTGTATGCAGCTCTTCAACGCTCTGTTTCAGATTCTCGACCATTTTTGAAATCGCACTCGCAAGAACATCTTTCTCAGACCGTATCTTCACAGTAGCGTCTAAATCCCCGGAAGCAATGGTGTCAGCCGTTTTTGTTAACTCGCCTAATGAAAGGGCCATTTTTACAAAGGCATCCTCCAATTGGACTATCTCATTCTGACTGTCTTTCTGCATCTCCGCATTTGTCATCTCGGGAATATCGCCTTCTGCAATCCTGTTGGCAGTATCAGTCACTCTCCTTAATGGTTTTACTATGCCTCTTGTCAGGAAAATTGCTAATACGACTACTGATAGCAGAGAAAGGCCTATGATACCCTGCGAAATGAGCTTTTGCCTCTGGACAGATTTCTCACATTCATCTTTGTATTTCTCATAGACTTCACCAATGCCTTGCATAAACGGATCATAAACTTTCATGAGCTCCGGCAGGAGAACCTGACGGGTATGCAATGACACTTTATCTGCCTCGGGAATATTCCCTTGTCTTATTGCTCTTATAACTGCTTCGCCGGACTGATGCAATTTTTTGTGAGGTTCTTCAAGGGATTTGAAAAGTTTTTCCAATTCAGGATACGGCAGTTTATATGAATAGTACCACTTGCCGAATACACAGTTTGCCGGATCTAATTCGCCTTCAAATTTGCCCTTTCTCCTGACTGCTTCTCTTAAATTATCCACCCACCTGTAATGGGCCATCTGCATTTCCCGGAGTTTTTCTTTCAGCTCGATTAAATTACTCTTTTTCCCTTCAAGGTCTTTTAGAAGGACAAGACCTTGTTGCCATAATATTCCCAGGATCAGGATCACAATAAACAGGAAACAAAAGCTAAAGAATATTTTTTTGCCTATCGTCAGATTCTTAAAAAAATTCATCCGTATCCTTTTCTAATATTTCTCTAATTTACATTAGAACTGTATCTGGCAGCGTTTTTTCCCTCCGCCTTCATCTTTCACCCACATAAGGGTCTTCTTCGTTCTGTCACACCACTGACGGACGTCCTTTTCAAATGTAGGACAGTCAGCGCCTACTTCCAGGAGATCCCCTGGCTTGAGTTCAGCGGATTTTGCAGCTATTTTCAGTATTGGTTGAGGACACCTCAGCCCAAAACAATCTAATGTTACTGTTGCCATAAATTATTCCCTCCTTTTAATAAAATATTACGTTTTTCTGTTCTTAACTTCTTAACAAAAACTCTTTAATGACCATTATCAAGTTGCGTCTATTCCCTGCTGATAGTCTGCATGATATCACCGTTTGGATTCCGTATCTGAACAGACAGAGCCATTTTCCCCGGTAATGTATGCGTGGCGCATGCAAAACACGGGTCATAAGCACGGAACGCCATTTCAACCATATTTAGGAGTCCGTCAGAAACCTTGCCTCCTTTTATCAGACCCCTTGCGGCTTTTTCTATAGACATACAGATTGCCGCTGCATTGTTTACTGTCGCGACTATCAGATTGGCTTCAGTTATAATACCATTTTTATCGGTTTTATAATGGTGAATAAGTGTGCCGCGTGGCGCTTCCACAATTCCTATCCCCTCATCCGGTATAGCAGTCGGGATGTTTCTTATATGCGGATCAGTAATTTCCCTGTCCTGTGCAAGTTCCAGCATTCGTTCTGCAGCATAGAGGGCTTCTATCAGCCGTGCCCAGTGAAACGCAAGGGTATTATGCGCAGGTTTTCCGCCGAGTGTTGTAAACATTCTTTCATATTCTGCCTGGGCAAGCGGGGTGGCCATCCCGTCAGCGACATTCAACCTTGCCAATGGGGCAACACGATACACGCCGCTGTCTTTACCGTCAACAAACCCCTTCCATCCGACATTCTTCAGATAAGGGAACTTGACATAACTCCAAGGCTCGACTCTTTCTGCAATATGCTTGAGATATTCTCCCGGCCTGAATCTGGCAAATTCCTTTCCTTCCGGGGTTACAACGCGGACATCTCCATCATAAAAATTCACCTTGTTGTTTTTATCAACCATACCCATGTAATAAGTAGTATGTTTATAAGTATCACCAAGAACCAGATCGACATACTCCTTATTCTTGAGAACAATGTCATCGAATATTTTTAATGCAAACTGTGCGAATTCCACCCCATTTTTTGCTACATCCACAATTTTCAGCCTGTCATCTTCAGCGAGCGGTTTTGATATCCCTCCCGGCAGACCACAGACCGGGTGGATTACCCTCCCGCCCAGAAGGGTTATAATGTCACGGCATTCCTTTCTCAGCTTGATCACCTTTCCGGCGATCTCAAGCCCTACTCTGGCAATAACCCCCAGGATATTCCTTTCAGCCGGTGGAGCTGATGGGCCAACAACAAAATCAGGCCCGCCGAGGAAGAAGAAATGGAGATTATGGTCTTCGAGCATAAAGGCAGAATAAATCAACTCCCTCAATTTTTTTGCAGCCGGCGGCGGTTCGACTTTGAACAGGTCATCCAGCGCCTTTGTGGAACACATATGGTGTGTGGTAGGACAGACACCGCAGATTTTCGGTGTTATCCTTGGCATCTCCTCAGCAGGACGGCCGACAGAAAAGACCTCAAAACCCCTGAGTTCAGGCACCTGGAAGTATGCCTTCTCCACATCTCCCCTTTCATCGAGGAAGATATCTATCTTGCCGTGACCTTCAAGTCTTGTAATCGGGTCTATGGTTATGCGTTTATTCATAGTTCTGCCCTGAATTTTCTTCCCAACATGGATGCCGGCAAAGAATAGTAATAGAAAATACCTGCCGGATCAGCTATAGAATCTGTTATCTTCTTTATTTCCTCCTCACTATCTGCATCGATGATGGATGCAAGGGCTGAAAGAAACTTTGCACCCTGATCTTCAACCCTGCTCGTGGAACCAAAACATCCCCGGCATGGCATATTGGCATTGATGCACCTTTCACCGCAACCGTCACGGGTTGCAGGCCCCAGACAGATAATCCCCTGGTCCAAAAAACACTTTTCCGGATCAAGGAGGACTTCATGAACTCTCCTGAACTGTTTTATGACTGCCTTTTCAGGTTTTGTAATTTTCCGTTTGCAGGTATCACATAAAGATTTGTCGGGCGCAAGCACAGTCCCTTTTGAAGGGAGGTTGCCGGTTAGAATCGCCTCCACAGCATTCATGATCAGGTCCGGCGGAGGAGCACAGCCAGGGAGGTAGTAATCGACATCTATGACCTGATCGAGTGTAAAAACAGTATTATAAAATTTCGGCAAAGTTAATTCGCCTTCCTTAACTGTTGTTTTTTCCTGCGGGAATATTTTATTGGGATTGTCCAAAGAAGGGGACTTCTGATAAACATAATCAAAAATAATTTCCCGGTTTGAAAAATTTGCCAGGCCCGGGGTGCCGCCAATATGCGCGCAAGCCCCGAACGCAACAACAAGGCCTGATTTTTTTCTGAGGAGTTTAGCAATATGTTCCTGCTCTCCGGTCCGTATCGAACCATTAATGAAACTGACCGCTATTTCACCATCCTGCAGGGCTTCCACATCTTTGATCTTAAAATCCATTGCAACCGGCCAGAGGACAAACTCAACAGCTTCCACAACTTTCAGGATGTTTTCTGCAAGATCGACTACTGCTTCTTCGCAGCCTCCGCATGAGGCACACCAGTAAAAGGCTACCTTTGGTTTAGCCAATTATGAAATCTCCTCTATCATGCAGCCATCTCTCTCTTCAAAGGCCCGAGGGCTTTTACCTTCT
>VGWX01000090.1 GCA_016873615.1 Nitrospira sp.
AAGGAACTTAAAAAGCGGAAGAAGTACGGTTTGGTATGGGAAGAAAAGCCGGAAGAAGTTGTTGAGATGTGCAAAAAGAAATTGCCAGTTCTCAAGGAAGTAAAGGGTAGGGAAATCATCAATGATCCCAATAAGCCTGTGAATTTACTGATCGAGGGCGATAATTATCATGCCCTTTCGGTATTAAATTATACTCATGCTAAAAAAGTGGATGTTATCTATATTGATCCACCTTATAACACCGGCGCAAGAGACTGGAAATATAATAATAATTTTGTTGATGAAGAAGATCCTTACCGTCATTCAAAATGGCTCTCTTTTATGGATAACAGGCTCAGATTGGCAAAAAATCTACTATCAGTAGACGGAATTATTTGCGTGACGATTGATGATAATGAAATGCCAAGACTATGGTTATTGTTAGAAGAGATTTTTAGAGAAACTAATCATTTGGGTACTGTTGCTATTAGAATTAATCCTGGCGGGAGAAAATCTAAAAGAAAGGTTGCAGCTCAACACGAATATGCACTCTTTTTTTCACGGAATGCCTGCACTAGTGTTGCAAAAATATTATTGGACCCTGAAGAAAAAACGCATAGTTATCAAAAAGACGAAAATGGCGAATGGCATGAAGAAAGAAATTTAAGGAAAGAAGGGGCTGATAGTCTATCAAAACCAGATTCCGAAAGATATTATCCAATATATATTGACCCAGAAACAGGCAAAATAAGTGCAAAGATTAAACACAAAATTAAAATCCTCCCTATCGACACAAGTGGCAAAAAACGCATATGGAGAAGAAGTAAAGACGTTATAGATGATATGTATAACGATGGAAATCTTTTTGTAAAGGATACCAAATTTGGAAAACAGATATATTTCAAATTTAAGGGCGGATTGGAAGGCGAAACGCCAAAGAGTTTCTGGAGTGATACAAAATATTCAGCCAGCGAACATGGCACACAAACTCTTGATAGTATTTTAGGTGAGAGAGAAAAGTTCAACTTTCCCAAATCGCCATATGCAACTGCTGATTGTATTAGGGTAGCATCATCAAAAAAAGATGCTATTGTATTAGATTTCTTTGCGGGGTCAGGTACAACTGCTCATTCGGTACTGTTATTAAATAATGAAGACGGAGGTATTCGAAAATTTATTCTTTGTACAAATAACGAAAACAACATTTGTACTGAAGTTTGTTATCCGAGAATTGAAAAAGTAATGAGAGGATATAAGAACACAAAAGGAGAACAAGTTGAAGGCTTAGGCAGTAATCTCAAATATTTCAAAACTGATTTTGTTGATGCGGAGCCGACTGATAAAAATAAAAAGAGATTAACTGAACAGGCAACAGAAATGCTCTGTATTAGAGAGGGCACTTATGAAAAAGTTTTGGAAAGAAAGGATTTTAATATTTTCAAAAATAGCCATCATTACACAGGCATTGTTTTTGATCAAATGGCAATCCCCGAATTCAAAGAAGCAATCAAGGAAATTAAAGGCAAGTTCAGCATTTATATCTTTTCATTAAGCGATGATATATTCGATGAGGAATTTGAAGATGTCAACCAAAAGATTAAACTATCTCCTATTCCAGAAGCAATTTTGAGGGTATACAGAAGGATATTTAAATAGGCACTATGGCTTATATATTTTTAGATGAGTCAGGAGATTTAGGATTTGATTTTAAAAAGAAAAAAACCTCAAAGTTTTTTATAGTGACTTGCTTATTTGCCGAGAGTAAGTCGCCGATTGAAAAGATAGTTAATAAAACGCACTCTGAGTTAAAAAGAAAACACAAGAGAAGATTCGGAGTGTTGCATGCTGTTAAAGAAAAACCAATCACCCGTCAAAGGTTGTTGAAAAGATTAAGCGAAAAGGATTGCTTTATAATGACGATTTATCTTAATAAAAATAAAGTTTACACAAGACTGCGGGATGAAAAGCAGGTCCTTTACAATTATGTAACAAATATCCTTTTAGATAGAGTATACACAAAAAGAATAATCCCTATAAAAAAGAAAAATGTTGATCTTATTGCCTCAAGACGGGAAACCAACAAGTTCCTGAATGAAAATTTCAGAAGCTACCTTAATAATCAGGCAAAGAATCGCCATAGCATTGATATAAAAGTTCAGATTAAAACGCCGTCTGAAGAAAAAGCATTACAGGCAGTTGATTTTGTTAGCTGGGCGATTTTCAGAAAATATGAATATACAGATGATGCTTTTTATAATGTAATTAAGAACAGAATAGTGGAAGAAAATCCGTTATTCCCTTAAAAATGCAAAACCCCGTGTGCTATTTGCGAGCAACCATCCGGAAGCCCACACACGAGGATTTACTTGCTAAAGAAATTTTAGCAGGGAATAGAATAAATTTGCAATAATTATTTTGGGGTAATTTTATGCAACTGAAAACTTATCAGGAAGATGCAATCGAAGAATTATTGGCAAAAGCCAAAAGGCTGATTGATTATGCTGGAGAGAAGAAATTAGTTTTTAAATCTCCTACAGGTTCCGGGAAAACAATTATGATGGCGGAGTTCTTAAAACAGATGATTGATGATCGGAATGTCAGGCAGTTTTTATCTTTCATCTGGACAGCGCCAAGACAATTGCATATTCAAAGCAGAGATAAATTAGAAAGGTATTTTGAAGAGAGCCGTGCTTTGAAATGCTCATTCTTTGAGGATTTGGATGACAGAAAAATCGGTGAGAATGAAATTCTGTTTTTCAACTGGGAAAGCATTAACAAAGCTGACAATGTTTATATACGTGACAATGAACAGGATTTCAATGTATCAAAGGTTTTGGAAAGAACTAGGGAGGAAGGAAGAGAAATTATTTTGGTAATTGATGAGGCGCATCATCATGCAACCAGTGATATTTCGCAGAGATTAATCCGGGATATAGGGCCGAAATTAACGATTGAAGTTTCTGCAACGCCTGTAATTACAGATGAAGACGAGAAAGTAAATGTTCATCTGGAAGAAGTAAAGACCGAGGGAATGATAAAGAAAGCAGTTATTTTAAATGACCAGTTTATCAATTTATTAAAGCACGGCAAAATTAAAACCCAGCTAAGCGGCAGTAGCGAGGAATTAATCATAGATGCAGCATTAAAAAAGAGAAATGAATTACTGAAAGCATATCAGAAAGAAAAATCTCACATCAATCCTTTGGTTTTAATCCAGTTGCCGGACAGGATCGGCAGCCTTGAGGACAGGATGAAGGATAAAGTAATAGCAATTCTCAAGAATAAATATCATATCTCAACCGAAAAAGGGAACAATAAACTGGCAATTTGGCTTTCTGGAGAACACGTCAATAAAGAAGATGTGGAGAGAAATGACAGTGAAGTTGAAGTCTTAATCTTCAAGCAGGCAATCGCCCTTGGATGGGATTGTCCTCGGGCACAAATTTTAGTTTTATTCAGGCAATGGCATAGCCCTATATTTTCTATTCAGACAGTCGGTAGAATTATGAGAATGCCTGAGCCGGATCACGGACATTATTCTACCGATATTCTAAATTATGGCTACGTCTATACCAATCTGGACAATATTGACATTAAAGAAGACATGGCAAGGAATTATATCACGATTTATACAAGTAGAAGAAAGCCGGAATATAACCCAATAGATTTGCTTTCCTTTTTCTCAAGGCGTCATAGGGAAAAAACTCGATTATCACCTTTGTTTATCGAGATGTTTCTGAAGGAAGCGGAAGAATATAAGCTGAAAAAGAAACTTAACATAAAAGATAAGAAATTGGATTTGGCGATCATTTCGGATTGGAAAGCTGAAAATATAGATGCTCTGGCTGGACAAAAGGTTGTCGGTGATAAAGCGATTACTGCAAGTGCGGAAGATTTACAAAAACTTTTCGACTATTTTGTGAGAAAACATTTAACACCTTTTCATCCGGAAGACAGGTCTGTAGGAAGAGTAAAAGAATCTATTTATAGATATTTTGATCAGGGATTAAAGATGGACTATGGGGAAAAAGGAGAAGAAATTATCCAGATTGTCTTAAGTAACAAGAATATACAGCATTTTATCAACGTGATAGATACGACAAAACAGTCCTATCAAAAAGAAACTCGAAAAAGAGAACCAGAACTTGGATCTATAGAAAACTGGAATGTGCCGGAATCCCTGTCTTTTGGAAGCAACTATCTGAAAGAAGATAAAAACATCTCGATTATGATGCCTTTTTATAGTGACGAACGATGGAGGACAGAAAAGGCATTCATAGAATATTTAGAAAAATCAGACAAAATAATATGGTGGTTTAAAAATGGCGATAGAGATGCAACCTTTTTTGCCGTGCCATATGACAATGGCGGGAAAAAGCCCTTTTATGTTGATTTCATCGTTCAGTTTAAAGATGGAAGGATAGGATTATTTGATACGAAAGCAGGATTTACACAGATACTTGCCGGGCCTAAAATAGATGGTCTGTTTCATTACATCCAAGCTGGAAATAAAAAGGGTAAGCATCTTTTTGGCGGGATTGTTACAAATACAGACTCAAGAAATTATAACGGCAGATGGTTATATTTTGACAAGACACGTAAAGAACTTAGGGCCAATGATTTTTCTAACTGGATGAACTTAGAGATTTAATCTATTCAAAACTGATGGATTTAGTCTGTCAATCTCATGAAGCGCACAAAAAGGCTAAAGAGCTACTGGAACAAGCAAAGAGAGAAGTGGAAGAATTAATCGAAAATCAATGATGAAACTATTAAATTTCATCATCAACTACGACATCAAATACCACATGGGGTGGGATAGTAAGGAGGAAGATTGACACAGGAAGAACTCAAGAAACTTTTCGATGAACTGAAAATCCTTTCCTCGGAAGCCAGGGACTTTATGAGCCGATCTCTGCTTTCGCGAACAGTACAAGCGGAGGGGTCATCCTGTTTGGGCTGGAGGTCAGCCAATTAGCAATATTTGACTTTTTTGCAACAAATTATGATAATTAATGTAACATACTTATTGAAAAAAGCGCCCTGTGCAACATTCCGGAATTCAATAAAAAATCCGGAACCGACCACAGGGCTTTTCAATTTATGGAGGAGATAATATGAGCAAGGTCGTGTTTATGATTGACGGCTGGTTTATGCGGAAAAGAATTTATAGCCTGAAAACTTTTCATTATGATGGCCCAAATATCCGAAAATACTGCTGCAACCATCTCAGGAAAGAAGATCAGATTTACAGAATATTTTATTATGATACCGAACCGTTAGATAAGAAAGGCCACAACCCAATAACAAAAAAACCAGTTGATTTCAAGAAAACTCCGGTAGCCGAAGCTCAATATAAACTGCTCGACTCCATAAAGAGAACCCCAAACTTTGCACTACGCCTTGGAAAGACCGTGTGGAGAAACAATAGCTGGGTATTAGACCCTATCAAGTTTGATGCGCTTTTGTCCAAGAAAATAACCGTGGATGAGCTTGTGGAGCGAGATGTTCGACCTCTGATCCAGCAAAAGGCTGTCGACATGAAAATGGGGCTTGATATTGCTTCAATAGCCACAAAGAGGCTGGCTGATACATTGATTGTTATCTCCGGTGATGCCGATATCGTTCCTGCTCTCAAACTTGCTCGACAGGAAGGAATGATTGTTGGACTCGATCCTTTATGGAATCCGGTACAACCTGAACTCAGCGAACATGTCGATTTCATATCAACAAGAGCAAATAAAAAACAGAACCTTTCTGCTGAGGAGGGTAGTTGAGTTCCTGATTTAGAGAGAAATGTTTTCTGTGAATAAGAGCACTACGGTTTTAAATATGAGGAACTGAACTTCATCATCAACTACGACATCAAATACCGCATGGGGCGGGACAGCGAGGAATGAATTACACAGTGTTATTAGCATGAAATATTGATATAAGGAGGTAGAAGAAATGAGTGTTGGAGTAATGGTCGAATTGAAGGTTGAAGACATCGCTAATTCTATAAAAAAGTTGAAAAAGGCTGACAAGGAAATGTTGCTTCTTTTATTATCTGGTGAAGGCCGAGAAATTGCCGGGCGGGCACGAGATATTAAAACAAAAAAAGTTAAGCCACTGACAAGAGAGGAGACATTCAGGGATGTCTTATAAGGATGCATATCATCCAAGGGTCAAGGCAGATTTAAAAAAGCTGGATAAACCTGCAGTAAAAGAAATCCACAGCATTCACCTGGACATCTTACTGGACAACCCTTTTACCGGCGAATGTCTTTACGGTGATCTTGAAGGGGTATTCAGCTATCATTTCCGAAAGAACAAGGTTGATTACAGAATTGCCTATACTGTTGATGATGAGAGGAAAATTGTCTACATTATCATGATCGGCAAAAGAGAGAATTTCTACGAGGTACTTAAAAGGAGATTATCATAAAAGAAAATCCAATTGAGTTTTGATTTGATACCGAGAGGGAACAAAGCAATAACATAGCAAAAGAAAAGCAGTAAATTAGCAAAAGATGGGTATAACTTATTAATTTAAGAGTACCGAGTTCTCATCATTTTAGCTTAGCTTGATTAGCGATGTCCATTTTCAACTTAGAGTATTCAATTGACAGTTCTGTCCACCGTTCAACAAGCAATTTCCATTTCTTATAGGACCTGATTTGCTGTTTTAAGACCGTGATATTATAAGGTCTTACATATTCTGTTTTACTTTTGTTTTTTTGGGTATAGCTAATCTGGTAAAATCCGCCTTTTTTATCTTTCGGGTTTTTATACTGTTTCGTAAGAGAACCCGGCCGCATTTCTCCGATTTCCATAAGCTGCTGTTTGATAGCAGCAATCTGTTTTTCGATCTGTAACAGTTTCTTGTCTGTCATAGTGACATGTCCTTCAGATAATTGTATCAAAAAGTCCTCCTGAAGTGTTTTTTGTTGCATAGTATAGCATTATAATGCTATACTATAAAGGGTTTCTATTTTATCTGCACAGGAGGTCTCTATGGAACTATGGCTTCACTGGTTTTCCGCAGTATGGCACCTGAGGTCGGCGTGTTCAAGGCTCAGAACATTTCTGTGGTTATCGGTCTGTCTTGCAGGCATGTGCATAAGACCTGATCTTTTCGGCGTTACCAGCATTGTCAGGGCCTTTGGACTCAAAGAGTATTGTTATGACAGAATCCTGGATTTCTTTCACAGTACGTCCCTGAATATACATAGACTTTCCCGTTCATGGATTGCCACGGTATTGCATATCTTTCCAGGTATCCTCAAGGTCAACGGAAGGCTTTTGATTGTCGGTGACGGAATCAAGGTTCCCAAGACCGGCAAGAAGATGCCGGGCGTGAAACTGCTGCATCAGGAATCTGAATCCAATACCAAACCGCAGTACATTATGGGGCATTCCTGTCAAGCGGTTGCTGTATTGGTCGGCGCCCTCCAGAGCGTTTTTGCCGTTCCCCTTGCAAGCCGCATCCATGAGGGGATCGTATTTTCCAACAGAGACAAGGCAACGCTCCTGGACAAGATGATTCTCCTGGTTGATTCACTCAGTCTTCCGGAGTTTTACTTTATCGCCGACGCCTATTATTCCGCCAGAAAGATTATGTCCTGTCTTCTTGCACAGGGCAACCACCTTGCCTCCCAGGTGAGAATGAATGCTGTTGCCTATCTGCCGGCTGCTCCTGCCCATGGAAGACGGAAAAAAGGCCGGCCAAAGCGCTACGGTAAAAAGATTCCCCTCAGAAGCCTATTTGACAACCCCGAAACAATGCATGAGGCAAAAAGTCCTGTGTACGGAGAAAAAGACGTTCTCCTGCGATATCGTTCCGTGGACCTCCTGCTCAAAAGGATCGGCATTCTGGTACGCTTTGTGGCTGTCATCCATCCGACACGGGGTCGGTGCATCCTGCTGTGTACTGACCTTTCTTTGTCTCCAATGGAGATTATTTCCTTATACGGCCTGCGCTTTAAGATTGAGGTATCTTTCAAACAGGCCATAAGAACAATCGGTTCGTATGCGTATCACTTCTGGATGAAGACTATGACTCCCCTTCGCAGGTCATCAGGCGATCAGTACCTGCACAGGAAGTCTGAGCAATACCGCAAGGCAGTGAGGAGAAAACTTGACGCTTACCACAGGTTTATCCAGATCGGCCTTATCGCTCAAGGGCTCCTTCAATATCTTTCTGTCAGTTTCCCCGATCTCGTCTGGGCCAATTTTAGTTCCTGGCTCCGCACTATCCGGCCAGGTATCCCTCCCTCAGAGTATGTTACTTCCCTCGCCCTGAGAAATTCCTTCCCTGATTTTCTGTCAGGTTCACCTGCTACTGCTACCTTCACGAAATTCCTGATCGATAGAATTGATTTTAAGAGGGCTAAAGCTTTACGATTGGCTGCTTGAATTGACTTTATATGCAGAAATCGGTACTCTCAAGT
>VGWX01000091.1 GCA_016873615.1 Nitrospira sp.
TTACAATCGAAGTAGAAAGGTCTTTACGGGTGCTTGACGGTGCGGTTGCTGTTTTTGATGCTGTTGCGGGCGTTGAACCCCAGTCAGAAACAGTCTGGAGGCAGGCTAACAAATATGGAGTGCCCCGTATCGCATTTATGAATAAAATGGATAGAGTTGGAGCTGATTTTTTTATGAGTGTGAACAGTATGATAGAACGCCTTGATGCAAAACCGGTTCCTGTGCAGATACCTATAGGAACTGAGGATGTATTCCGGGGTTCCATAGACCTTATCGGGATGAAGGCAATATATTTTGATGATGAAACCTTAGGTGCAAATTATACTGAAGGAGAAATCCCGGAAGAAATGTTGCCTATGGCACATGAATACAGAGAAAAGATGATCGAAGCTCTGGCTGATGTGGACGATACTATTATGGAAAAATACCTCAGCAGGGAAGAAATAAGTGTTCAAGAGATAAAAACGGTTTTAAGGAAAGGCACATTGGATCTGAAGCTTACACCAGTTATATGCGGTTCGGCTTTCAGAAATAAAGGCGTTCAGCTTCTGCTTGACTCTATCGTTGATTATCTTCCTTCTCCGCTTGATGTCCCGCCTGTGGCCGGAACAGTGCCTGGTAGTGATTCTGTTATCGTCAGGCATGCAAACGACAGTGAACCATTTTCCGCGCTTGCATTTAAGGTTATGACAGACCCTTTTGTAGGGCAGCTTACCTTTATAAGAGTCTACTCCGGGGTATTAAGCGCCGGCTCATATGTCTACAACTCAACAAAAGATATAAAGGAAAGGGTCGGCAGGCTTCTTAAAATGCATGCGAATAAGCGTGAAGAAATGAAGGAAGTCTCCGCAGGTGACATCGCAGCAGTCGTCGGGCTCAAGAGCACGCTTACAGGGGATACGTTGTGTGATGAAAAAAAACCGATTATCCTTGAAGCAATGGAATTTCCTGAGCCGGTCATGTCTGTAGCGATTGAGCCGAAGACAAAGGCGGACCAGGAAAAACTTTCCCAGTCGCTTTCCAAGCTTGCTCAGGAAGACCCTTCATTTAAGGTCTCATTTAATGAGGAAACAGGTCAGACAATTATATCCGGTATGGGAGAACTCCACCTTGAAATAATTGTGGACAGGCTCCTCAGGGAGTTTAAAGTAGGCGCAAATGTGGGCAAACCACAGGTTGCCTATAAAGAGACAATAAGGGCAGCAGCAAAGGCAGAAGGAAAATTTATCAGGCAGACAGGCGGAAGAGGACAATATGGCCATGTCTTAGTAGAGATAGAGCCTTTAGAGCCCGGCAAAGGGTTTGAATTTGAAAATAAAATTGTTGGAGGAAGTATTCCGAGGGAATACGTCCCTGCTGTTCATAAAGGAATAAAAGAGGCTGCAGACAGGGGAATTCTTGCCGGGTATCCAGTGGTGGATATAAGGGCAAGACTTTATGATGGTTCATATCATGAAGTAGACTCATCTGAGATGGCATTCAAGATTGCAGGTTCGATGGCGTTTAAAGAAGCTGCTAAAAAAGCAAAGCCCGTCCTCCTTGAACCGATTATGGGCATAGAAATTGTGACCCCTGAAGAATATATGGGTGATGTAATAGGCGACCTTAATTCCCGTCGTGGAAGGATTCAGAACATAGAGAGAAGGGGAAATGCCCAGGTGATTAAATCACAGGCGCCACTTGCGGAGATGTTTGGCTATGCTACTGATTTAAGGTCAAAAACACAGGGCAGAGCTACATATACAATGCAATTTTCACATTACGATGAGGTCCCCAAAGGGGTCTCTGAAGGAATTATAGCAGTGGTAAGGGGCGAATAAAGCCTATGAAGACAAGGAGGAAAAATGGCAAAGGCTAAATTTGAGAGGGTAAAGCCTCATGCGAACATAGGGACGATCGGGCATGTAGACCATGGCAAGACGACATTGACATCTGCGATCACGAAAGTGCTGGCGCAGAAGGGGCAGGCGACTTTCAGGTCATTTGACAGCATAGACAATGCGCCTGAAGAGAAGGCAAGGGGAATAACGATAGCGACTGCACATGTAGAGTACGAGACGGACAAGAGGCATTATGCCCATGTAGACTGTCCCGGGCATGCTGATTACATAAAGAACATGATAACCGGAGCGGCGCAGATGGATGGAGCGATACTGGTAGTATCGGCAGCAGACGGACCGATGCCGCAGACGAGGGAGCACATATTGCTTGCGAGGCAGGTAGGTGTGCCATATATAGTGGTATTCATGAATAAAGTAGACATGGTAGATGATCCCGAGCTTTTGGATTTGGTAGAGCTTGAGATGAGGGAGCTGTTAACGAAGTATCAATTTCCCGGGGACAAGATACCGGTAATCCGGGGCAGTGCATTGAAGGCGATGAGCAGCGCGAGCACAGAAGGCAGTGCAGAGGAATACAAGTGTATCTTTGAGCTGATGGATGCGGCAGACAGTTACATACCCACTCCTGACAGGCCGATAGACAAGCCGTTTTTAATGCCGATAGAGGATGTATTTACGATATCCGGACGTGGGACGGTAGTGACGGGCAGAGTGGAGAGGGGAATTATAAAGGTAGGGGAAGAGGTAGAGATAGTAGGGTTGGGAGAGACGCGCAAGACAGTGGCAACCGGAGTGGAGATGTTCAGGAAGCTTTTGGATGAAGGAAGGGCAGGAGACAACGTAGGGGTGCTTTTGAGGGGAGTAGGAAAGGAAGAGGTAGAGAGGGGGCAGGTGTTGGCGAAGCCCGGGAGCATAACCCCGCATACGAAGTTCAAGGCAGAGGTATATATCCTGACGAAGGAAGAGGGTGGAAGGCACACGCCGTTTTTCAAGGGATACAGGCCGCAGTTTTATTTCAGGACGACGGACGTAACAGGCGTAGCGCAGTTGCCTGAGGGAATAGAGATGGTAATGCCGGGAGACAATGTAACCCTTACGGTGGAACTCATCTCAGCGATAGCGATGGAGAAGGAGCTGCGGTTTGCGATACGTGAAGGCGGAAGGACTGTCGGCGCTGGTGTTGTTACTGAGGTTTTACAATAAGTTAAGGATAAAAGTGAGATAAAGGTGAATCAAAAGATAAGAATAAAATTAAGGGCTTACGATCACAGGGTACTTGACAGGTCTGTAAAGGAGATAGTGGATACAGTGCAGAGGACAGGCGCAAGGATAGCCGGGCCTGTTCCATTGCCTACAAGGATAAGCAGGGTAACCGTACTCAGATCCCCGCACGTTGATAAGAAATCAAGGGAACAATTTGAGATCAGGACCCACAAAAGACTTATAGATATCGTTGATCCAACTCCTCAGACCGTTGACGCATTAATGAAGCTGGAACTTGCAGCAGGAGTTGATGTGGAGATAAAACTGTGATAAAAATAACCCCGGTAATAAATTTTTCGATATAGATATTCGGTAGAAATGTGGAGATACTTTAATGGTAAGCATATTAGGTAAAAAACTCGGCATGACCCAGGTATATACGGAAGATGGCAGGGCATATCCTGTAACTGTAATCGAAGCAGGTCCATGTTGTGTCGTTCAGGTGAAAACAATTGAAAATGATGGATATGAAGCTGTAAAAGTAGGTTTTTTAGAGGCAAAAGAGAAAAGAGTAAACAAGCCTCAGGTTGGTGTGTTTAAAAAGGCGGGAGTTAAACTTTACAGAATTGTAAAGGAGCTCTCCATTGGCGGGTTGAAGGTCGGAGAGTTTGTGACTGTAGAAAAATTTGTCAGGGGAGATAAGGTTGATGTTTCCGGTATCTCCAAAGGTAAAGGATTTCAGGGTGTTATGAAAAGACACAACTTTTCCGGCGGCCCGGGTTCCCATGGCTCAATGTTCAATCGTGCGCCAGGTTCCATAGGTGCAAGCTCATATCCATCGAGGGTATGGAAGAACCAGAAAATGCCTGGTCATATGGGTTCAGAAAGAGTAACGGTTAAGAACCTTGAGATAGTGGATGTGAAGGTTGAACAGAACCTCATGCTCATAAGGGGCGCTGTACCGGGTGCGGTTGGTACGCTGATAGAAATTAAAAAGGAAGATTGATATGCCAGAAGTTGAGATAAAAGATAAAGATAACAATACGGTCGGGAAAATTCATTTAATTGAAGAGGTTTTTGCCGCCCATGCAAAACAGGGCACACTTCATGCTGCAGTGGTGAATTTTCTTGCTAACCAGAGACAGGGCACCCATGCGACAAAGACTAAAGGTCTTGTCAGAGGAGGCGGCAAAAAGCCCTGGAAACAGAAAGGTACAGGAAGGGCAAGGCCTGGAAGCACCCGGTCCCCTTTATGGCGGGGTGGAGGAACTATATTTGGTCCGCTGCCAAGAGATTATTCCTATAAGCTGCCGAAAAAAGTCAAGAAGATAGCACTGGCAACTGCTTTTCAGGAAAAGCTTTCGAGTGGTGAAATTGTTATTATAGATAGTTTATCTTTACAGAAACCAAAAACAAAAGATATGATCATGATCTTAAAGAATCTCGGGATACAGAACAGAAGTGTCCTTATCGTTTTACCTGAAAAAAATGATACCGTCACACTTTCTTCCAGGAATATACCGGGAGTATATGTCAAAAGAGCTGCTGATCTTAATACATATGATGTTGTTTCATATAATACGCTTCTTTTAACAAAAGATGCAGCTATACGATTAGAGGAAATAAAGAGGCAATGAAAAATATATATACCATAATAAAGAAGCCGATGTTTACTGAAAAGGGCGCTGCTCTAAAAGAATCACTCAATAAGATCCTTGTTGAAGTCTCTAAAGACGCCAACAAGATTGATATAAAAAAGGCAATAGAAGAGATATTCAAGGTGAAAGTTGACAAGATTGCAACGATAACTGAACGGGGCAAATGGAAAAGATATGGAAAATCTGTTGGTAAGAGGCCTGACACCAAGAAGGCTATTATCACACTTAAAAAGGGTGAAAAACTCGAGTTTATTGAAGGTGCATAATGGGAATAAAAAAATATAATCCAACATCGCCTGGCAGGAGATTTCAGACTGTCACTGACTTTGCAGATATAACTACCAGTAAACCGTATAAGCCTTTGCTGGTATCTATGCGGAAAAATGGAGGCAGGAATAATAATGGAGAGGTTACTGTCTGGCATAGAGGTGGCGGCAACAGGAGGGCCTTCAGGATTATTGATTTCAAAAGAGACAAAACAGGTATCACGGCAAAGGTTGGCACAATAGAATATGATCCTAACAGGTCAGCAAGGATCGCTCTGCTAAATTATAAGGATGGCGAGAAGAGATATATTATTGCGCCTGCCGGACTTCAGATCGGTGATGAGATTGTTTCCGGCAAAGGCGCTGAAATAAAAACAGGGAATGCATTGCCTCTGGGCGATATGCCGTTGGGAACATTTATCCACAATATCGAACTGAGGCCGGGTGAGGGCGCTAAACTTGTGAGAAGCGCAGGCGCTTCTGCACAACTGATAGCTAAAGAAGAGCAGTATGTTCAGGTTAAACTATCATCTGGTGAGGTGCGTTTAATCCCTTCAGTTTGCATAGCGACCATCGGGCAGGTAAGCAATCCTGATCACGAAAATATTTCTTACGGCAAGGCCGGGAGAATAAGGTGGTTAGGGAAAAAGCCTCATGTAAGAGGAGTTGCCATGAATCCGGTAGATCATCCCCTGGGAGGCGGAGAAGGGAAGGCCTCAGGCGGCAGGCCGGCTTGCACTCCATGGGGCAAGCCTGAGGGTGTTAAAACAAGACAGAATAAGAGAACTGATAGACTTATCGTGAAGAGGAGGAAGTAACTTGTCGAGATCTTTAAAAAAGGGTCCTTTTGTAGATGAGAAGCTTATGAAAAAGGTTAAGGCAATGATGGAGAGCGGTGAAAAGAAACTTATAAAAACATGGTCAAGACGTTCTACAATAGTGCCTGACTTTATAGGGTATACGTTTGCTGTGCATAATGGTAAAAAGTTTATTCCCGTATATGTTACAGAGAATATGGTTGGTCATAAACTCGGTGAGTTTTCTCCGACAAGAACATTCAGGAGCCATGCAGGATCTGAGAAGTCGGCGCCTGCTGCAAAGGGGTAAAAAGAGTCTGTTATGGAATCAAAGGCGATATTAAAATATGCGAGACTTACTCCGAGGAAAGCTCGGAGAGTAATAGATCTTATAAGAAATAAGAATGCAGGTGATGCTCTTCTGTTTCTTAAATTCATGCCTTACAGAGGGGCAAAGTTTATAGAGAAACTTTTAAAATCAGCAATGGCAAATGCAGAACAGAAAAAGGCTGTCAATCCTGAAGAGATGAAGATCAAACAGGCTTTTGTTGATCAGGGGCCTGTTATGAAAAGGGTTGAACCAAGGGCTCAGGGCAGGGCAAATGTTATCAGAAAGAGAACTTGCCATATAACATTAGTTTTATCAGAGGAAGGGTAAGAGGAGGTAGATTTGGGGCAGAAGGCGCATCCTATAGGAAATCGGCTCGGGATAATAAAGACCTGGGATTCGAGATGGTATGCCGGCAAAGGTTATAGCGATCAACTTCTTGAAGACATAACGATAAGGAGAACACTCAAAGAAAAGCTCTTTCATGCCGGGATTCCCAAGATAGAAATTGAACGGGCTGGTCAGAACATAAGGGTGATTATTCATACTGCAAGACCAGGGATAATTATCGGCAAAAAAGGGGTAGAGGTCGAAAAGCTCAGAAAAGATCTTAAGGATATGACCGGTAAAGAGGTCTCTATTGATATAAAAGAGATAAGGAAACCGGAAATAGACGCCCAGCTAGTTGCTGAAAACGTTGCCCTTCAGCTTGAAAAAAGGGTGGCTTTCAGAAGGGCCATGAAAAAGTCTGTAGCTTCAGCCCTGAGATTTGGCACCTTAGGTGTTAAAATTTCATGCTCCGGAAGGCTTGCCGGAGCTGAAATAGCGCGGTCCGAATGGTACAGGGAGGGCAGAGTCCCGCTACATACATTCAGGGCTGACATTGACTATGGTTTTGCAAGAGCAAAAACAACATACGGAGTTATAGGGGTTAAGGTTTGGATGTACCACGGAGATATATTGCCGGAGAGTAGAGCAAGGGAAAATTAGGTGATATCATGTTGATGCCAAAAAAGGTAAAATTCAGAAAGATGCAGAAAGGTAATATGAACGGTAAGGCCTATAGCGGCGATGCTGTTTCATTCGGTGAATTCGGCTTAAAGGCGCTTGAGCCCGGATGGGTTTCAAGCAACCAGATTGAATCAGCCAGGATAGCAATTACCCGTCATGCCAAAAGAGGCTGTAAGGTATGGATAAGGGTTTTTCCGGACAAACCAATAACAAAAAAACCGGCAGAGACAAGGATGGGAAAAGGCAAAGGAGCTCCTGAATACTGGGTTGCAGTTGTAAAACCGGGAAGAGTTCTTTATGAAATGTCGGGTGTAACCGAGACTGTTGCAAAAGAGGCTATGCGTCTTGCTTCTCATAAATTACCTGTAGCAACGAAATTTGTAAAAAGAGATGAGGAGGTTCTGTGAAACCATCTGAAATCAAGGCAATGACAGTAGACGAATTAACACAGAAGGAATACGATCTCAGAAAGGAACTCTTCAATCTGAGATTTCAGCAGGCGACAGGTGAGATAGAGAATCCGATGCGTATACGTAC
This sequence comes from Nitrospira sp., assembly GCA_016873615.1. Classification (GTDB taxonomy): domain Bacteria; phylum Nitrospirota; class Thermodesulfovibrionia; order Thermodesulfovibrionales; family SM23-35; genus VGWX01. The sequence goes on from VGWX01000091.1 coordinate 7,642, forward strand.
CGTGAGAAAGAATATTGCAAGGGTATTGACCATAAGAAGTGAAAAGTTAAAAGTGAAGAGTTAAAAGTTGCCTTATGAATTCTCATATTCGACTTTCAACTTCAGACTTTAAACTCAGAGAGAGGTAGAAGTGACTAAGAAGATTTATACAGGTAAAGTTATTAGCAACAAGATGGACAAGACTATAGTTGTAGCTGTTACAAGACTTTTTCAGCATCCGAAATATAAGAAAACTGTTAAACGGGTGACAAAGTTCAAGGCACATGATGAGAAAAATGCTTGTCAAATCGGGGATATGGTAAAAATTATTGAAACAAAACCTCTCAGCAAGGAGAAGAGGTGGATAGTAATAGAATAGCTGCTGATTGGAGTGATCTAAGATGATTCAGTTGAGGAGTATGCTCGAGGTAGCAGACAATTCCGGCGCTAAGAAGGTTCAGTGTATTAAGGTGCTTGGCGGTTTCCATAGAAGATATGCGAGGCTTGGCGATGTTGTTGTTGTAAGCATTAAGGAGGCATTGCCGGACAGCAATGTCAAAAAGGGAACTGTTGCAAAGGCTGTTGTGGTAAGAACAAGAAAAGAACACAGAAGACCTGATGGAACATACATACGTTTTGATCAGAATGCAGTTGTTCTTATTAATCCCCAGGGTGAACCTGTTGGAACAAGGATTTTTGGCCCTGTGGCCC
>VGWX01000092.1 GCA_016873615.1 Nitrospira sp.
AGGTAGTACAAACACTTCACAATTTCAGGATGTTTTGTGTCAATGGCCTTTTGCTTAGAGATGGGAAGGTCTGCGAAGACTGTATATCAGTGAAAAAGGGTGATAGGTCATGGGTGATGGGTAAGGGAAAAGAGGAAGGTAATAGGTTATGGGTAATGGGTCATGGGTTGAAATTAATAAAAAATGCGGTCAGGTATGGGTGTTACAGGGATTCAAAATTGTATTCATTTCCTATTGCCTCTGCGAATGCGATACACAGGGCATTTGGAACATGGGGGAAAAGCATAGATGCATTTATAGCACTGACTGAATTCGGGAAGAAAAAGTTTGCAGAATGCGGATTGCCCGAAGAAAAAATATTTGTAAAGCCAAATTTTTTGTTAAACCCTCCGGAGCCTTCTTATACTTATGGAGATTATATTATCTTTCTCGGCAGGCTCTCACATGAAAAAGGCTTATCAATTCTAATAGATGCTGCTAAGGTCCTGAATAATTCAGCCATGCCTATTAAATTCAAGATAGTCGGGGATGGCTCAATAATGAAGGAACTGAAGGATAAAGTAAAGGCTGAAAAAATCAACGGGATAGAATTTACCGGGAGGAAGACATTCCATGAATGCATGGAATTGCTCAGAGATGCACGGTTTATGATAATGCCGGCGGTTTGTTATGAAAATTTCCCTATGGCGATTAGAGAGGCTTTTGCCTGCGGCAAGCCTGTGATTGCATCGAGGCTCGGTGCAATGGCTGAATTAGTGGATGACGGAAAGACAGGTCTGCTTTTTGAACCGGGAAATCCCGAAGACCTTGCTGCCAAAATAAGATGGATGCTTGAAAATGAAGATGCCTGTATTGCAATGGGAAAGAATGCAAGAAAAGAATTTGAAGAAAAATATACTGCGGAAAGAAACTTTCAGATTTTAACTGGGATATATAATAAGCTCATAGCTGATGGCTGATAGCTCATAGTCAAGAAGCTCATGGTTCATAGCTCATGGTTCATAGTAAAGGCATAGATAAAGGAGGGTAATTGGGAAATATAAAATTTAGTTTTGAAGATTTAGAAGTATGGCAAAAGGCAGTTGATTTTGCAGATAAAGTTATTAACCTTGCAGAGGAAATACAAACTGATCGAAAACATTTTCGGCTCATAGAACAATTGGAATCTGCCTCTACCTCTATAGCATTAAATATAGCAGAAGGCAAGGGTCGTTATTCAAAAAAAGAGTTTATTCAATTTCTATATATCGCTCGTGCTTCATTATACGAGACGATTACTTTGCTTATGATATTTAATAGGAAACAATGGATAAGTGATATGCAAATCGATGAAATCAAAGTTTTTGGCGATCAAATTGGTAAGATGCTATCAAGTCTGATTAATTCAATAAAGAAAAGTTTATAGCTTATAGATTTTATCCATGAGCTATCAGCAATGAACTATGAGCCATGAGCCATGAGCCATCAGCTATGACCTATGAGCTGATCTATGATTGAGAAAGCTGATCTGCAAGGTGTAAGAATATTTCCTGTTGATCTCGATCAGGCTGTCGAGGTTGTGGCCGGTTCCATACCTCAAAAAAATGGTGATTATTTCTGCTTTTCTAACATCCATGTTGTGATGGAATCGCATAGGAATCCTGAATTGAAATCCATACTGAATAATGCAACTGCGAATTTTCCTGACGGGATGGGAGTTGCATTGGCATTGAAATTTCTCGGGAATACATTTGAAGGCAGGGTCCGGGGAGCAGATTTTATGCTGAAGCTTTGTTCCCATGCATCGAAAAATAATCTTAAAATATTCTTTTATGGCAATTCCGAAGAAACCCTGTCTGTATTAAAAGAAAAACTGCTGGGGTTATTCCCGGGAATTAAAATTGCGGGTTCAATATCTCCGCCGTTCCGTGAATTAACAAAAGATGAGGATCAGGCATTTGTGGAAAAAATTAATGCTGCCGGCCCGGATATGCTGTTTATTTCACTTGGTGCGCCCAAGCAGGAGAGGTGGATGTCAGAGCATAAGGGGAGAATAAAGGCTGTTCAGTTAGGTGTCGGCGCTGCATTCAGTTTTATTACAGGAAAAGTTAAACCAGCTCCAAAATGGATGCAGAAAACAGCGCTTGAGTGGTTATACCGCCTGCCGCAGGAACCAAAGAAGACGATATACAGGATGTCCCTCGTTCCAGGGTTTATCTTCAGGATTTTATTACAGTTAATAAAAAGGTGGTAAATTTGAATGAAGTGAGGATAGAGTATTTGCGCTCATTCTCGGTCGTTCCTCCCTGCGAGGCTTTTGCCTCTTTATTTTCACATGCTGTATTTGACTATCAGCAAAAGAATCCGCTCAAATTCTCTATCCTCAGCCCTTGTTAGCAATATCATGAATAATATCGGCTGAATGAAAAGATGAATTCACTTTTTCTGCAATTGATTTCCCCTCTTCCTTTTTTAAGCCCTGTTAAAATTACAAAAAATGATCTCAATGAGATCAGAGAACAGGCTATGAGGCACAATCTTTTTCAACTCATTTATAGCCAACTGCAAAAACATCAAATGTTTATTTTCCCCCAGAATTTGGTAAATGATTTTTTAAAGGAATCGAAAGGCTTGTATCTGAAAGGGATAACCCTATCTGCTAAACAGGAGGCTGTAGAGAAAGAGGTCGTTTCCCTTTTGAGGGCTAAGGGAATTCAGTCGGTTCTAATAAGAGGCAACAGCCTTGCAAAGGAACTATACAACGATCCGAACTGCAGAACCTCAACTGATATTGATATCCTGATACGGGAATCAGATGTGCTGTCTGCTGATTCGGTTCTTAAAGAGAACCGGTATGATCGAAATGACAGAATACCATTAACATTCTGGCTTCACCGGCTGCATCATGCCATATACCATTATCCGGGAACGAAGGACATTATTGAACTGCACTGGAATTTTGGAATACCATATTTTTTCAAACTCTCCTCTGAAGATATCTGGGATGAAGTCACTGTAACTGATTCAGAGCAATTGAGATTAAAGCCCGAGATGCTCATTATTATGTTGTTGATTCACCACCATATGCATTCATTCAGGGAGTTGAAGATACTGACAGATATAATTTGGTCTTTGCATAAATATAAGAATATTATTGATTGGCACGTGTTTGCTTTGAAAATCAGGCAAATCGGCCTTATAAAAATTACCAGGATTACTATTAATCAGATACAAATGGTATGGAAGGAAGCTCTTGAAGATATATCACCAATCCGTGATCTGCAGAATGAAATGAAGGAGATGGGATACAGGGAACCGAAAGCATTGATGTCTTTATTTAGACTGGATTTTGAAAGTCAGTATTCTTTCCAGAATTATAGAGATAAGCTTATTTCCCGTTTTGCACTTGATAACCTGTCAACAATAATTATTTCTTTTCTGAAGATTTTACTGCCTTTCCCGCAGGCAGTCAAAGATTTCTATGAAGATAAGAGGAATTGGGCGCTGCCTTTTAATTATTTGAGATTCATCAAGTGGCGTGTGAAGGAGTGGACGAACAAAGGAAATATGCTTTAATAGCGGAGGGGAAAAAACAGCTTCTATGAAAGGGTAGGGGACTGGACACAAAAACACCAAGAGTGAAAAGGACCTAACTTCTTCCATCCCAGAGGTCTAAAAAATAGGTAAGCTGGACAGCTCAAAAGCTAAAGAGCTTATGCTGTAAGGCTAATATTTATACTAAGTGGGTGAGCAATAATACTCAATGACTGAGTAATTGTGATATAATCTGACATGAAGTTTGAAAGGTCCCTTGTTAAAGTGCTTCTGAAGGCGCTTGGGAAGCGGTCCCCTGTCTTTCAGGTGATCATCGGGCCCCGACAGGTCGGAAAGACAACTATTGCCTACCAGGTGCTCGGAAAGCTACCCTATCCATCTGTATATGCATCAGCGGATGCCCCGCTGCCCCCTGGGCCTGAGTGGATTGAAACACAATGGCGGCTTGCGGAGGTGGAGCTAAAGAAGAGTAAAAAGCCTGTCATCCTTGTTCTGGATGAGATCCAAAAAGTGAGGGGGTGGAGTGAATCTCTCAAGCGCTTATGGGACAATGCAAGACATAAGGGACAGGATATCCGCCTGATGGTGCTTGGATCCTCAGCCCTCCTTCTGACTGAGGGATTGACAGAAAGCCTTGCTGGAAGGTTTTTTTTGAACCGGTGTTCTCATTGGCCTTATTATGAGTGTGCGGAGGCGTTTGGATGGGACCTGAAAAGATGGCTCTATTTCGGAGGCTATCCCGGTGCGGCGGCGTTTGCAGATGATGAATCCCAATGGAAGCGTTATGTGACAGATTCTTTAATTGAAGCCGTCCTGGCGCGGGATGTTCTTCAGATGCAAAAGATCGCCAAGCCTGCTCTTTTGCGACACCTTTTTGCACTGGCAGCAACGTTTCCTGCTCAGATTTTCTCATATAACAAGATGCTGGGACAATTGCAGGACGCCGGTAATACAACCACTCTTGCACACTATCTTAGACTGCTCGAAACAGCTTTCCTTGTCAGCGGGCTGGAATTGTTCTCAAGAGGACAGATCAGGAAGAGGGGCAGCAGTCCAAAACTGATTTTATGGAACAATGCGCTGCTGAATGCCCTTTCCACAAAAACGTTTAAAGAATCTGTCGGAGATGAGGCATGGTGGGGGCGTCTTGTCGAGAACGCTGCAGGCGCCCATTTCTGCAACACCCTCCCAGGCAGCGATTATGATTTAACATACTGGCGTGACGGGGACAGAGAGGTCGACTTTGTAATCACCAGGGGAGCAGAGATATGGGCGGTAGAGGTAAAAAGCGGACGAGGAGTCAAGGGTTCGGGACTTGAGAGATTTCGTTCAAGATATCCGAATGCGCACATGATGGTCGTAGGCAGCTCAGGTATTCCGCTGGAGAAATTTTTTCTCGATCCGGCTGAGGCGTGGTTGTGATAAAAGGCGTTGACTGTGAGAAGAAAAAGGTAATTGCGGGGGATTATTTCATAACTCTATTCACCATAACTCATGATGCTGAAGCGCTTTTTTGACATCTGCTTATCTTTTATAGGTCTTATCGGTTCCTCACCGTTATGGTTCGTCTTTTCGCTGGCGATTCTGCTTGAGGACGGTCTGCCGATTTTCTATACACAGGAAAGGGTTGGGAAAAACGGGCGAATTTTCAGAGTGATAAAGTTCCGTTCGATGATTAAGGATGCAGAGAAGGATACAGGCCCTGTTCAGGCAACAGAAAATGATCCAAGAATAACAAAGATCGGAAGGATATTAAGGAATACGGCTATGGACGAACTTCCCCAGCTTATAAACGTTTTAAAGGGAGATATGAGCTTTGTCGGACCGAGATCATTAAGACCGAAGGAAAAGGAAGTTTATGGAAATCCGGAAAAAACCAACATGGAAGACATCCCCGGATATAAGGAAAGACTTGCTGTGCGTCCTGGTCTGACCGGTATTGCTCAGGTCTATCTTCCGACCGATGCGCTCCGCACAGAGAAATTCCAGTACGACCTCTCTTATATCAAAAATCAGTCTTTTCTCCTTGACCTTAAACTTATAATACTCTCTTTCTGGATAACCTTCAGAGGAAAGTGGCAGACACGGCAAAGCAAAATATAAATCTGAAAACATTTATCGTCTACTGGTTGCCTCCGCTTGCATGGATGGCTTTTATTTTTCCTACAAACGAATCTCTGAGCAGTCACAACACATCTCAAATAATTATTCCAGTATTGAAGTGGTTTTTGCCATATGCCGGTCAGGCAACAATTGATGCACTACACGCTTTAATTAGAAAATTCGCACATTTCTTCAGCTATGCTTTACTTGCCTTTCTCTTATTAAGGGCATTCCGCGGAAACAACAGCATCTGGCGTCCTCAATGGGCAGTCTATGCAGGACTTATAGCGATCGGTTATGGATTGCTTGATGAATATGCCCAGACATTCATCCAGTCAAGAACAGGATCATTTTATGATTGGCTGATAGACTCATCAGGGGTTATTGTTATGATGGGATTGATCTCTCTGAAGAATAAAACGCCTCATAGAACCGGACGTTAATATGAACCTTAATCTGCCGCATTAATCACTTCTCTTTTCCCTTCCTTCCCTGCCAGCTCCCAAAACAGCAAAAATTATTATTTGCAGTAATAATTGAGCAAAATAAAATTAATCAAACGCTAACTGTTTATTGACATTAAGGCAATAAATTACTAATATAATTAAGCAAAAGATTGATTAAAGGAGGATCGGAATCCATATGTTTATGAAGACGGAGCTGCGTGGAAATACAAGAGAACCTATAGCTATCCCTGTTCAATATTCTGTTGTCATCTCAAAATTAATGGAATTTAAAAAAATAACTGATTCAGCTGTTGCTGTTGATATAAGCAGGGGAGGGATTGGATTATTAACCCGTTTTTTGCTTGAGACAGGGCATGTAATGATATTTGACGATCAGATAAAGATAAATGGTGTTACAGCAAAAATCGGGGTTGTTAGATGGGTAGACAGAAGCAATAACAGTAATTACAGGGTTGGCCTGAAATTTATATAACCCCAAAATGCATTTGGATAAAAAGACGGCAGGCACATATGCATCAAAACCTCTTGAACGCAGAACTTGCGTCTATATAATATCTAAACGCTAAGAATGAAAATGTGCACGTTATCCAGATCATTAAAGCGCTCACAAAGGTGCTGCACAAGCGCTTTTGCTGCACATATGCCTGCCGTCAATTGCATTTTTTGGGATAAACGATTTGGAAGTTAGACCTGAATAATAGGGCTGACAGAGATTTTCAGCGGCCAGATGTACGTTCCCGGTTGAGCATTTTCTGATAAAATAAATCTGTAACTCAGCTCGACTGTAAGAGGGTCCCTTCCATGATAAGGCTGCGCAATCCACCCGCCGTCAGATTTGATCAGAGCCTCTTTCCCAAGCCCCTGAATAATTACCTCCTTAACGGGATTTCTTAAGCCGGCGAATACAACCAGATAACCAGCCAGATTGTTGTTCTGGATTTCAATGTGAGCGCCAAGTGGTATATCTACATATCCACGTATGATATCAGTATTATTAAGTACCAGCTCAGTGGTTTGATAAACAATTTTCATTGAAGTATGAGTCTGCAATGATTCAGTAATTTTTGTAGCCGCAGTCCCGGCAGAGACATCCGGTGGAACAGGTTCTGCAGAATAAATCTTTGAAGCCGGTGCAAGTGAGAGGATTGCAACCAGAACCGCAGTTAGAAGTCTGCCCTGAAGGTTTAGCCCGCGTAAAAGCTCGTGATGCGAAATATATCCTTCCTCAACAAGTATCTCACCGATCTTCTTTTCTGAAGCCTTCTGCCGGGAAAGGGCATCCTTAAGTTGTGTCCGGGAAATAAAATGAGCGGCAACAAGTATCTCACCAAGTCTCAGGCTTCCGGGAGCAGGTTCTTCAATAGCCTGGTTTTGCTGGAACTTCAAAACTGCATCAAGTTCGCCATCCGTGACAAATCCGAGATCAATCATCACCTCACCTAACTTTTGCCCTGTTCTTTTCTGCACTTGCAAGGCAAGGTCGAGCTGTTCTGCGGTCATATGCTTTGCCTGGATAAAAAGTTCGCCAAGGTGACGCCGGACCCCTGCTGCTAAATTGAGCGCTTCATCGAGGGATGCTAAAGATTCACTTACCGACAAAACAGCTTTTAAATCCAGAGAGTCGATCAATCCAATCTCAACGAGCATTTCGCCCAACATCCTGTTTGTCTTCTTCTGGTCTTTCAGGACGCGATCGAGGTCATCATACCGTATAAAATCACCGTCTGTGAGTATCTGTCCAAGCAGGCGTTTTGATCTTCTCAAGCTGCAATCTGAGCTATTTTTTTGCAGGGTACCCATATAAACACTATTCATCTTAGCAGTTTTTGTATCAATGTCAAGAAATAAATTATTTGGAGTCTATAATCTGGTGTAATTAACTCCTTTTTCCAGTCCTTCTACCCTGAAGGTTTGATCCCCCTGTATAAGCCGGCTGAGTTTATCAGTATCAATTTGATTATAAAATACAGGTGTTACAAATGTCCGGTCATCGGTATTACCTAAAAGATTATCTCTCAATGTTGTGTCATTGATAATAATGGATGTTATCGCAAGCGATTTATATAATCTTATATATGTGTTTATACCAATAGTGTCAGGCAGAGGTCTTCTTAAAAGCTCAAGATGCTCTTTTAGGTTATCATCTTTCTCATGTGGGAATCCTGTAAGAAAATCCACTGCTATTTTTATGCCATATGCCTTAGCGCCAAAG
>VGWX01000093.1 GCA_016873615.1 Nitrospira sp.
GCTTTCTCTTCTTATATTCTTATGAAAATATCGATAAATATGTGGAATGCATCCTCGTATCCAGGAACTATTAAATGTTTTGGGTCGTGTCTCTATCAGTAGTTTGTTGGCGAAATCCTGGAGTTTGTTGTTCAGTATGAGACAGTGGTATTAGGCGAATGGAGACCCGTTGTGCGGTACGACACTGCGCATGGTTTCGCGCATAAAGATATCATTAAGGCGACCGGCGAGGTGGTAAAGCAGCCGCTCTTTTTTGAGACCTATAACATGGCTTTTACTTATGCCACCCTTGATTTAAAGATGAATTGGAATCAATATAAAGATAACCTTGAAAAGGAGTTCAGGAAATGACAAAAGAAGAAATGATAAAAAAGAACCTGGACCTTCATGCTGAATGGATGAAGTACACCTTTGAGAACCCGGATGTCCTTGATAGGATTCCGAAGGGTGCAGTGCTTGTGATACTCCCGGAGGACGACAAGGAACTCTATGAAGAGAATTACAGACTCCTGGAGGAAAACAAGAGGAAGGGGATGCCTGTCTTTCTCGTCACTATGAGAATGCCGAAGCCCCAGATATCGAATATCGAGATCATCGCAGCTTAGGTGGGCTGGGAAGGTGCAACTAAATCATGGCTGGAAAGTTTACGCATTTCAGATCTGAAGGCTTTTGAGGAAAGAAAGAAATGAGACTGAAGGTTAACAATCAAAACGGTACCCTGTATCAAAGAATGTCAAAAATACAAACCGCTAAAAAGGGCAAGGACTATCTGCAATACAACTTCGTATTGGCAAATCTTTTTCTATAGTCTGAGATCGCCTTTTGGTCGAATGCTTACCCTTCATAACCGCCATGCAAAAATAGTATTTCTCAAGTAGTCATATTGCAAACTCTAAAATATCGACTTTAATAACGTTATTGTTGTATAACATTATCGTTGTCGAATAATTTTAAGAGGAACTATCATGAGAAAAAGATATAAAAATATCTACCAGTTTAAGATCATTCTGAAGTATATCAAGCCCCTTATCTGGAGGCGTATCCTTGTACCGGAAACTTATACCTTCTGGGATCTGCATATAGCTATACAAGATGCAATGGGCTGGACGGATTCTCACCTGCATGAGTTTGCAATTATTAATCCTTCAAATGGCAGAAAGGTAGTGATTGGAATTCCAGATGAAGGATTTGATTTTGATATGGGACGAACAACTCTCCCGGATACGAAACAAAAGATATCAAAATGGTTCACTGCGCAGAATGATAAAGCTGAATACATATATGATTTTGGAGACAACTGGGAACATACAGTAAAACTGGAAAAAATCCTGCCGAGAGAAAAGGATGTCGATTACCCCCTATGCATTGCCGGAGCAAGGGCTTGCCCGCCGGAAGACTGCGGCGGTATCGGAGGTTATGCATATTTCCTGGATATCATAATGGATCCTGATCACAAGGAATATGAAGAGATGCTCGAATGGGCCGGTGGCGACTTTGATCCGGAACACTTCAAGCCCAATGAAGTTTGTTTCGATGACCCAGATGACCGGTTTGAATATGCCTTTTCGTAACAAGAGGGGATTTAACCAATCAAAATAACGTTTGCGGAAACCATTGTCTCTGAGTCCTACAACTTATCGAGCAGCTTCATCAGGTTACGCTTTGGTTTGTGCCGCAGGCGGAGATTTGCGAGATAGCTCTGGAACTCTGCCGGTTTACCCAGGCGCCCCATCAACTCATGGATTTTCACAACCATCCGGAACGCTTCTGCATAGGCTACATTATTCTTTTGTTCTATGACCGGATCCACAAGACGCTTATAAACATCCACAGCATCGGCAGGATGTTCCTTCTCCCGGAGCCTGGCAAGTTCCAGCCAGAGGCGGTCGCTACAGCCTCCAGCCAGAGCCTCGGTCCATGCGGAATCACCATCCTTTTCCCAGAGGAAAATTTCCACCAGCCGCGAATGGTCGGGTTTGACATGCCAATAGCGTATATTGGGATTTTTCTTTTCTCCTTCAATCTCCTTCCGCAGATGGGCCAATGCATCTTTACGGGCTGGTTCGACTCGCTTGATCTTCCTCGCATACTCCATGAGCTTTTTATATTGTTCAAGCCCTGACTGTTCAGCAAACTGTATCCAGTAAAGACCGTATGCTTCATCATAGCGCTTACAACGATGGTATTCACAGGCAACGAAATCACGCAGACGGTTGTCCTGGTTTTTGGGAAATGAAGAGAGGCCTTTCTCCGCCCAGGCAACGGCTTCGTCGCGGCGTCCTGCTTCTTTGCATATTTCGGCAATACTCAAGTAAGAATAGGGATGTGACAGGTCGCGTTTTTTGACAGCTATCAACGCATCCACATCTCCATCCGCCTTTGCGAGAGACTCCATGATACTGGTTATACGCCAGCGCTTACCGGAATAACCGGTATCACGGCTACCCGGCCCTTTTTCCTCAATCCTTGACCATTCTTTTTCAGCAAGACGGCGGTACTCACCCAGTCCAGGCTTCCCGAGTATCGTTTTATAAACCTGAGGTGTATCATAAAACAAGTCCAGATCGCTGTCCATCATCTCAAAGTCGAAGAGACGCTTCGCAAGATCAACCGGGTCAGGTTTGGCTGCCTTGCAGGCGGCCAGGTGAAGCGCTCCCAGACGCTCGCAGATGTCGCCAAAGTGGCCGTCCGAATCATCCACGTCGCCAATCGCCAAAGCCGCCTGCTCAAAGGAATATTCACAGAGGAGTATAGCCTCTTGTGCGAATCCTTCCTTTAAAAGGCGCTCTATACTGTCTATCGCTTCGCCAATGCCGTCGGCATATTCATACATGTCGTTATAATGGATGAAACCGGAGGTATGGAAAGCGGCTCTAATCGCCCTACGATAAGCTGTGATATCGATACCGCCGGCATTCTCTTTGGCAATCTTTAGCGTCAGGTTCTCACGCAGATGGCTATCGGTTTTTACCTGATCCATCAGCATGTCGAGGATAAGCTTTGACCCCTGACCCTCCAGCCATGTGCGGATATCTTTCAGTGAAATTTCCTTATAAGGTACAGACGTGCGTGTTGATGTTCTTCCGGTTGCTCTTTCCTCCGCTCCGACAATATTTGCTTTTGCTATCCATGCCAATCCCAGCGCCACGCAGTGCTTGCAGAAATCACCATCACGGCCTATGGGACAGGTGCAGGAGTGATTAAGGCGTGCCTTACCCTGCGGCGCAGCAACAATCTTGAGGCGCGTCTCGTAAGTATGCGAACCATGGACCTTGGCCGAGATTACGCCGGTTTTCTCAGTAATCGGCCCCACCAAACCACTCTCGAAGTAATTCTCACCACGGCCGAACGAGCGGTTTCCGGCAAGGTTGTGAAGGTTCTGTCGAGTGATTATTTCCTTAAGCTCTGTCAATTGCATAGTTCATGCACCCAGCTGAAATGTTCTTTATTGGGCATGCTTTTTCCCTGGATCGCGCTTTTTCAACTCTTTATACATACCTGAGCCCTCAGCCTGTTCCGGCTCAATAAGACGAACAGTAAAGTTATAGTGTCTATTCCTCAGCCATTTTTCTATAGTGTCTATGACCATCTGTTTGGAGAATGGTTTGTCCCCCATAATAACCCATTCGGGCTGTCTTTTCCCTCTTTCTTCTTCATCAAGATCTAATTCTTTTTGATTAATGACAGTCCATGTCCATTGCAGGCCACATCTGTTATTTATGTAGTCCTGATAGACATCTACAGACCATGCTTCCTCTCCTTCTTTGATGTCCTCAAGATAGTAAATATCTAAAATCACCTGGTTATTCTCTCCAAGCTCATCAAGTGCGTTTATTATTTGCTCTCTGGTAACAAATGCTTCGAGTGCTTCTAATGGGGTATCAATTCCTTCAAACTCGAAGTCCCAGAGAAACCATCTTCTATCGGGATCGCTTTTGTCTCTTTTATATAGCTCCTTACCATACCAGGCGCATAAATTTTCCAGATAATTTATATTTCGGTTTCGTTTCATTACATCGGCAAGATGTTTTTTATTCGCCGAACGATGCAGCAAGAGAAGTTTTTCTATGCTGAGGGTTCCCAGGAGATTTTTAGCCTCTTCCATATTTCCAGCTGTTCCCGCAAGAATGCCGTGGTCCACTGCGGCATAGACATGCTGTCCTGTAAATTTCTGGCACGAATCGCAATAGAGCCCTGCTTTAACCAGCCGTATATCGTCTGGTTCTGAAATACAATCGCCTACACGGTAGGTATTTAAATAAGGGTAAAAATCCTTCACCTGTATAGATTCTATCCCTCTGCCGCAAGTAGAGCAATGGTATTTTTTCTCCAAAATTATAGTGTCAAATAATCCCATGGTTTGACCTCATTAATGTCTGCTATTCTTTGATAGAAATCGGTCACTTTAGAGACCTATTAAGAGTGAATCAGGCACGTTCGCAAATATGTCCCTTTTTTCGTTGGTATATTTTAGCAAATTTATGATTAATGTATAATTAATTTAATCAATGGTAAAAATCCATCAGATAAAAGGGCTGTATAAATTTGAACCCAAATACACCTTCTCGCAGCTCGAACAGAATTTGCCGCAGGGATTTGAGAAAAAAATACAAGATGCCAAAGTATATAAAGCGGTTAGAAGGCTTACTGATAAAGTTTACCCTACTGAAGAAAACAGCTATGAAAAGAAATGGTTCGATTTCTATCTGCCGCTTAAGCGGAGGGGTTATTTCATTCTCGTGCCGATGGGAATAGTGCTGTATGACAAGAGATTTTTTTTGGCTTTTCCGCATTCAAACGTTGAAGTGCTAACCGGCAAGGAGAAGAACGAATTTTATTTAGGTTTGATACACCAGACCTTGGAGTTTTCCCGCATACTCAAGAAAGATCCTAGGATTGTCGCGAAAGCTATACCATTTGATATTAGAACAGGGCGTGTGCTTGGCAAATATGTCCTGGAAGACCTGTTGCCTATTGAGAAAAAGGAAGAGCTATTGAAGCTATATGGAGACTATCTTAAAAGCGGGAAAAAGTCGTGTGGTGTCTCTCTTAACGATTATCTGAATGCCGCTGCCCTTTGCTACAAGGCTGCCTTTGGCAGTAAGACCAATGGTTTGACTGCCGAAAAGATGTACAGGTCCTGGGCCGATGGTAGAGATTGCAGCATGCTGGATATAAAGAATAGGAAAAGTAAAAAGAATTTCAGCCATTGGTTAAACGCCGAATCACATTGCGGAGGACATCCCTTCGAGATAGTATTCAGTTGGCAAGGCCATGGCATCCATCTGTTTCCACCGGGCCTGAACAGTCCCTGTTTTACTTTGAGAGTTACGAATTACATGTATGCATTGGCTTTCCTCGAAATGGTCAAGGCGTTGATTAAAAACAGGATACCATTTAAAGCTCATAAACTCAAAAGTGTTCTCGATTATCTATCTGGAGAAAGTTATTTCACTGTCAACACATATGCCGAGCACTGGATTTTCTATTCCCATGAAGATTGAAAACTTTTAAGACATATACAATGGGACGAACCCAAGATATTGCGATGGAAATAAATATCGGTAAGCTTTATTCACGAAAAAAGCGAAAACACTTCAGCTATACCAACATGATGCTATCTATTTTTCCCCGGAATGTTTTTCCCGGACAGCTATATTCTTAAGGTATATTTTCATTCTCTTTATAAACTTTTTTGAATCTTGTACAACCTTTTCCGCTGTTTCTTTATCGATTATAATTTTAGCTGTATAATCGGCTTCTTCCCTTTTCTTTCTCACATAATCAAAAATCTTCCCATATTCAATTTCAATAACCTTACTCTTTATAAAATACTGGTTGAAGGCAGCCTCGACTCCGGAGTGCTTTGATCTTTCGAGTTTCTTTGTTAGTAAAACAGCGGTTGTAATGCTAAACAGGGCATAATAAGACCTGTTGACTGCAGCCCTGTATCTTTTGAGCGATAACAGTTCTTCGGCAGTTTCAACATCCTCTTCGGTCTTTTCTAAGCGGACTTTAACAAGCTCCCTGGTGTTTTTGTCCAAAGGTCAATGCCATCCTTACAGATATTCCTGTAAAAAGGATCTCTATTTTTTTTATACCAATTGAATGTGCTGTTATCCATAACAAGTGGTGACAACACAACATTATTCTTAATCATTATTTCATAAGCAGACATGCTTATTTCATCTTTTATTTTTGTATTGCTGTCTGATACGATGATAAGAATATCAGCATCAGATTCTTTATTGTATTCTCCCCGTGCAGCAGAACCAAATAATACAGCATTTAATATCTTTGCATTATAATATTTCTTCAACAACATTATATAATCGTCAATAGCCTTTTTCAATTTTCTGTTCATAAAACTATAACCCTTTTCATTTATTCTAACTTTTTATAAAATTATACAGCATTTATCTTTTCGCTACAACCGGTCATTACTCAAGACTTTGACAACACATAAAATACGTGTTACTTTTTAATACAGATGGTTTGGGAGAAAAATTGAAACAAAATATTACTTTGAGCCTGGACAAGGAACTGATAAATAAGGGTAAGGTTATAGCATCTAAAAGGGGTACTTCGCTGAACCGACTTTTAAGTAATTTTCTCAAGCAGATTATTACTCAGGAAGAATTTTATGAATTATCAAAAAGAAAGGCTTTTAGTCTCCTTGATAAAGGGTTTCATCTTGGTGGCAAAATAACCTCTTCACGTGATGAACTTCATGAACGATAAGTTCTTTCTTGATACAAACATCTTAATATACGCCATGATCTTGATGCAGCAGAAAAACATCGTATTGCCCTTCAGATCATTAAAGACTTATGGGTAAAAAGGACGGGTGTGTTAAGCACACATTGAGGTGGCACAACAATTTCCAGATTCAAACTATGATTGCATGAGATATTTTATTGGCGATTTGCATAACAAAGAGCAATAATATAAAGTATTTCATAAAAGGAGGGAACTAAATATGAAGACCTCAGTTATAAAAATTCCAGATGACATTTTGCTGGCATCACATATGACATCAAAGGATATTGCTGTTGAACTTGCCGTTCATTTATTTGAAACGGGCAAACTATCTATTGGGAAGGCTAAATCACTTGCTGGTTTGTCCCTCTGGGAATTTCAGAACCTTCTGGCAAGCCGTAAGATAGCTGTCCATTACGGAATAGAAGAATATAGGGAAGATATAAATACACTTAAGAGGTTGAAAAGAGCTGGGTGATAGTAAGCAATTCTTCTCCCTTAATGAACTTATCAGCAATCAAAAAATTGGATTTGTTGAAAAAATTATACAAGGAAATACTAATCCCTCAAGCGGTATGGGATGAGGTCGTTGAAAAAGGGAAAGGACAACCTGGGGCAGAAGATGTTAAAAAGGCGAGTTGGATAAAGAAAGAGATGGTCAGTAACATATCTTTAGTTGAAACTTTAACATTAAATCTTGACAGGGGAGAGGCAGAAGCAATAGCCCTTGCAAAAGAGAAAAATGCAGAACTCCTTCTGATAGATGAACGGCTGGCAAGAAATGTTGCAAAACATCTTGGGCTTACTTACATCGGGCTTTTAGGTATTTTGAGAGAAGCCAAATCAAACGGTCTTATAAGAAATGTAAAGAAATATATGGATTTGCTGAAGACAGTATCCGGGTTTTGGATTTCTGAAGATGTATATAAAGAAATTTTAAAAATGGAAGGCGAACTATAAAATATAGGTCAAAATATGTGGGTTGTCCTAAATTTAAATTCATAATAAAAAAGGTAGAGATTAAAAGCTGATCCATTCTCAAGCGTTTTTGGTAGGGCGGAGTAAGCCATTCATAAGTGGAAGAATTGTCTTCAAAGAATTCATCCGCATAAGTGAAATGAAGTCTTTCAATTTTCTGATCATTAATCACTCCGGCGCTTTTCTGATAAAACTTTTGAATGCTTGTGCCGTAGTACTTGAACGGACATCGATGTCGACGCCTGGTGATTTGATCGCAAAAAGATTAAACAAGTTTTCATTTCTATTATCCTCTTTATCGAATGTTATCAGGTAGTAGAGGATGATGGTCAGCGTAACCGGTGCGACCCTCCTTTTCCGAGAGGTTTTAATCTTATCCCGGTTTTTTAAAGTAATTTTGTGTGGAGCCACTTTGAGTATTCTGGGGACATATTCGCCCGTGCTGTTCCATTCCTCCAGTAATCTCGCCTTCAGTCTGTCAACGGAATCACCCAGGGAAAAAGGATAATTCTCCGCCTTGATTTTGTAATATCTTGTCACATTCCTCACC
>VGWX01000094.1 GCA_016873615.1 Nitrospira sp.
CAATCTCGATGGTGTAATAGGGATTAATCCCGGAGGATTAGACACAAAAAAGTTGCCTGCGAAAGGTTTTACATTTGTTGGAACAGATTCAAAAAACACGGTGCGGGCGGTTATTACAGCGCTTGCTGAAGAATCAAAGGCAAAGGTCCTTGCAGCGCCTCACATACTTGTTTCCGATAACCGGGAAGCGCGGATACAGGTGGGGCGGCAGGTTCCTATTGCAACTTCAACTACAAGTACGATAACCTCTACGACTTCAACCGAGACATCAACGTCTATTCCTGTTACCTCTACAATCCAGTATAAAGATATAGGAATCATACTGAAAGTAAAACCTCAGGTGAATGACAGCGGCCTGATCTCGCTTGAGATAACCCAGGAGATATCCTCTCTCGGTGAAACAGTAAAGGTGGGCGGACAGGATGAGACGTCTATCAACAAGACAGAGGCGACCACAAGCCTTGTAGCGCAGGACGGCGACACGATTATTATCGGAGGCCTTATACAGGAAGACATTTCAAAATCAAAAGATGGCATCCCCTTCCTGAGCAAAATACCATTGATAGGCAATCTCTTCGGCAATACAACGGATAAGAACACAAGAACGGAACTTATAATCCTTCTTACCCCTCATGTTATTAAAACCCTTCAGGAGGCCGTGGATGTGACAACCGGGTATGTTGACAGGTATGAAAAAAGCGCCAAGGATAAAGAAATAAACAAATTCATTCAGGAAAGAAGTCAGCAGGGAAAAGACAGCGGCAATTCAGATAAAAAGATGCCAGCTAAATAACCTATCAGGCGCCGCCCTTACCGATGCTTCAGGAATCCGACATTATTCCATATCATATCTCTCAGCCCGCAGGAGAAAAAGTGCTTGTCCTGGCCCCTCACCCGGACGATGAAACCCTTGGTTGCGGTGGAACCATACGGCTTCTTCTGGAATCAAAAAAAAGCGTCAAGGTCGTATTCCTCACAAGCGGAGATAAGGCAGACCCGTCTAATAAATTGTCGAAAATTCGACATCGTGAAAATCCCCCTCTTCACCCGGAGGATGAACAGGGATTCAGGAATACAGCTCATCTTACTGAGTATGCCCTGCTGCGAGAAAAGGAGGCAGCAGCTGCATTGAACGTTCTATGCGTGAGCGATTATTTGTTCTTGCGGTTTCCCGACAGGGAGCTGCATAAATATTTTAAGAGCGCGCGGGAAAGGCTGCTGCAGATAATAAAGGAGTATCTGCCTGATACAATTTACAGCCCGTCTCCGGTTGAACTGAATCCAGACCACAGGACTGCTGCAACTCTTTCGCTTGAAATACAGAGAACCGGAACAGAAAACAGCAGGCCGGAAAGGATTATTTTTTATGAAGTAACAACTCCCCTCAGACCTAATATGCTGATAGATATCACATCTGCCTACAGGAGGAAAAAGAGGGCAATAAAAAAATACCGGACGCAGCTCAGACTGATTGATTATCTCGGGCAGATAACCTCGTTAAATGTACTAAGGACTCTTACAGTTAAGGGACCGAAGTATGCAGAGGCTTTCTGGTGTGTGAATGAAGGATGGCGAAGGCAGGACTTATTGGACTGGCTTGGATATAAAGGTATTATTACTGAGGAAATTCAGGGCAATTGAGAGCAATAATGATGTGGCAAAAACTACACAGCATGATATATAAAATACACAAAAACTCCGGCGATGACGCCTGCAGGCCGGATATTCATGGAGAATCCATCTGGCCCATTTTTTGCAACAGATTCACAGAGATATTTTGTTCTTTGAAAATACTTGACAGGCATAGAAAGATGAGATTATACTATCGAACCATATTGATATGTATAGAATGTTCATAGAAAATGTTAAAAAAAACTTGACAAAGGCAATTCCTTTATTTACAATTTAGGCAAAAGAAAATAATGGTCTTTATATTGGAAGCTAATTCATAGGTATAAGCTATCATTGATAGCACTTAAGATTTATCAGATACTGCAGAAGTGAAGGAGGTGATAGGTAAAGCGCAGACACAATGAAAATCTTTTGTTGGTCTTAGCCCTTGGCTAAAGAGTTTTGATTCTTAAATCCCAAAAAAGGAGGTCTTAAAAGTGAGAAAATTGATTTTAGCAGTAATGTTGAGTGTTTTATTGTTAGGCTTTGGCACTTCCTATGCAGGCACAGCATCAATAGAGAATGTGCCTGGTGGCGCTGGTATTGCCTACTTTCAGGTAGGGCAAGGCTGGCAAACACTTTTCAATGTACAGAACGTGGCAGACAACTCAACCGTCGGATGTTCCGCAGCGATCCTCGTACACGTTGTTCTGTATGACAAGTTCAGCGCTGAGATCGTAAACTTTAACGTTCCGCTTTCTCAGAACGACAACTGGGGTGCATCAATGACCCTGGCAGGCAATGTAATTACAGTTACTCCCCAGGCTTGCCCGGCTGCATTGCCGAACTCTCCGGGTATGACAGACGCCGGCTGCGCTCCTCATTCCGGTATCATCACAGTTGACTCCGATGGTATCGCCTTCGGTTACATTACCGCAGCAATCACTGAAATGGACTGCGGTCTCGCTACACCTCAGATATTCACAACAACAAACTTTGCGCTCGGCAACAATGATGGCAATCCGTGGAACGATACCAACATGACAGGTTTAGATGTTGTATCACCGAACTGGATCTTCATGCGCACAGCAATCGTCAACCCGGGATTTGGTTTCGGTTTTGCCATGAACGGAAGAATGATTCAGCACTTCCTCAATATCGGTGCAATCGCTGAGCTTGCAGGTGTTGATTGGGTTGACACCCTCCCGGTTCCCGACAACACTATTTGCCCCTGGGTTGACTGGAACAACAACCTGTTAGGGGACATCCTCGCATTTAACGGAACAGACGATTTTAACGGAATAAGGATTGATACCTGGGAGCTTTATGCAACCCTTATCCTCGACACAGATCCGGCTGCTGGTGTAACCACAGCAGGCACCATAATCGTTGACAACTGTAACTTAACTGCTTCAAGGGCCGGAAGACACAGCATCCTCGGCTCAGCCAATAACTGGTACTGGGCAAGGTTCAACGAGACCCCGGGTATAACCGAGACAACACTTATTACCGTTGCCCCTGCAGCAACCGGTCCGGGAAATGTTGGCGCAAACCCGATGCTTTTAAACGGCTCAGTATTCGATGACAATGAGGCATATGCATCAGTCACCATTACTCCGCTCGAAGCTGCAAGATGCCCGTTCGTCTGGGTCCCTGCTGAATTTACAACCGCCTGTGCAGTGCCGGCAGCAGGTATAACACACAGCACATTCACCACTGGTGAGTTTAACTTCTTCTTCAGGAACCCGATGTACGGATTCTCCTACACTGCAACTGCAAACTTTGCAGACCTCTATCCGATCGTAAATGAAGAAGTTGCAGTCGTACTCACAAATATCCAGCCACAGGGTGGATTCCCTATGCTAGTAATGACAGACCTCCCGTTCCCACTTGATGTTCAAATTCTATTCCCTCTAGTGTCTGACGTTGGCCGCATCGGTGCATGGCACTAAAATTCAGGCAGTAAAAATTCAATACGTGCAAAGCCCCCTTTTTGGGGGCTTTGCTTTTTCAGGAGGAAAATGAGAATTGCAGTCAGTTTATTAATAGGTATGTTCGTTTTCGCAGCATGTGCAGCGTCTCAATCGATTAGACCTTCAGGTGAAAGCCTTGAGGAGTCTGTAAAGATATACTGGGATGCCCGTGTAAAGAACGAACCCAGGGTCGCGTATTTTTATGAAAACATGTCACTGGACAAAAAGTACGATCTGGAACTTTACACAAGGAATTTCTACAGATACAATGTGGCTGTGAAGGAATTCCAGATAATTGAGACAGGAAAGGAAGGCAGCGGCCCGAAAGGCACTACACCTGTGAAACTCAGGGTCAAGATGAATGTCCTGCTTGACATCGGCGTGAAGTGGGACGAAAACCGGCCGGTTGAAACTACCGACTACTGGAAGAAGAATGAAGATGGAAAATGGTACCACATGATACAGCATCTGACAGGAAATATGATCTAAATAGCAAATAGAGTTTGCCCTATAAAAGGCAGTTAAACCACAGAGAACACAGAGAACTTACACTATAAAAAATACAATAAAAATACTCCCCTGTTCACTTTTTGAGTAATTACTCTATGATCTTTTTTTGTTTGAATATCAAATTGTTTCCTCTGTGCTCTCTGTGGTAAATGCTTTTTGAGTTTATTTCTTTTTCAGGGGGGAGTAAACGATGCTCAGGGTGTTATCGCGGTAGTCAGGTATAATCAGGTCATTGAAGCCGTCACGGTCTATGTCTGCAATCGTGAATGACATGGGGGCTGAAACAGGGAATTCATAGACCGGGACATCAAAGCTGTCATCCTTGTATATTGCCACGAAGGAGCGACTGTCCCTGAGAATCAGACAGATGATTTCCCTGTGCCTGTCATTATCCATGTCAGAGATTTCCATGTGGTTGATGAGCTCTTTGGCAAGGATTCTTTTTGTAACTGGAAACGGCCGGGAATTCCCCATAAAAAAGATAAGCTCTGAACGTCCGGATTTCTGGATTCCAAGGATGATTGTTTTTATATTCTTTTCAGAGAACGCTGCTACGGATTTTGCAATAACATCCTTTTCATGAAAGATCTCAAGGGGAATAAAAGACTTTTCTTTCTCAGTTATCAGCCAGAGAGACCCTCGCAGTTCATCGGGTATGAGTATTTCCTTTTTCCCATCAGAATTTATATCTAAAAAAGCTGCCTGGTGAGAGATAAAACGGACATCTTCATTCTCATCCGGGCCGCTCATTTTTATGCCTGATTTTTTACCCCGCAGCCTGACAATAACTGTATCGAAAGAACCATTCTGCTTATTGAGGTAAACATAAGGGCCTTCTCCGCCCATGCCTGTAACAACAAGATCATCAAACCTGTCGTTGTTCAGGTCTCCTGCTTCAATGAACGATGCATAAGGAGCTGTGTAGAGCTTCAGATCGGTTTTCCGGAAATTCCCTTTTCCATCACTGAAATAAATGGGGCCGATCAATGTCTCGGTAGCCGGGATTATGTCGGGTATGCCGTCTCCATTCATATCCCCGATAGCGAGTGAAATGGGCTGAAAGTAAGCCTTGAGCGTGAGAGTACGGAACTGGTCTATTTTCGCCGGATTGAAAAAGACAGTGACGTCGGAATATTTGGAGACAACAGCTATGTCAGGCCATCCGTTGCCGTCAAAATCAGCTACGACTGCGCGGTATGGGAGCGCAGGGACATTATACCGCCCGACCTCTGCTGCTGAGCCGGTTGAAGTTACAAATGCACAGGTCATTATCAGGACTGCTATGATGAGCGCCGGCAAACGTTTCTGTAAATGGCAGGAGAACATATTTCCTGCCAGGGCTATTTGAAATGCTCTTTATTATATATTGTCGGCTTATTATCCTTTATAAAGTTGCGCACATAGTTCTCTTTTATTGCGTTAATCTTCTTTTGACGAAGGCTGTTGCGGATTGAGTCCTTTATCTCTTCAGCGCTTTTTGCAGCCTTTGCCTCAACTATTTTCGTAACCTTAAAGACGTCAAACCTGTTCGATCCAAGTTCACATACAGGACTCACCGAGCCTTCTTTTAGATCAGGAATTAATTCCTTGATCTCCTTTGGAGTTTTAGGCGTCCTCTCGTTTAAGATAAAACGCGGTGTGGCCTGAACAAGGAATTCACTGTCACTATAAGACTTCCAGATAGCCTCAGGAAGTTCTCCTTTCAGAAGTCTTTCACGGATGACCTCTGCTTCCTGTCCGGCGCGCTGTGTTATGTCCTTGTAGGAACGGTCGAATTTCTGGACTGAAAGGATATATGAGTGATATTGTGCTATTGGTGTAAACATTGCCTTGTTCTTTTCATAGTATTCCGTTGCTTCCGCATCCGAAACAGAAGCGTCTTTTTCAACGGATTCTCTGATAAAGGCGTCAACTACAAGTTTCTTCTGCTCTTTCTTGTCGGGTATGGAAGCAATCTGCGTTTCGAGATTTTTGTCGAAGCCCTTCTTGAGCGCTTCCCGGTACAGGACTTCCTTTGTTACCATATCGTTCAGCAGGTCAAATGTTGTTTGAGAATCTTTAACTGCCAATTTGGCAGCCTCTGCCCTGAAATCATTTTCCATGATAGTAATATCACCGGCTGTGTAAAGGGGTTTATCTTCAGATAGCAGCGTAGATTGATTGCCGGTGGTTGCTTCTCTTTCCCTGGTCGGAAATGTCTGGATTATTGGAGAGGATTTTGTACGTTCAGGTATGGTTGTTTCAGGGGCCGGCTCTCTTTTGAGCTGAGCAAATGCGGGAGCCTCAAGAATGAAGCTCGAGACGACAATGAGCAAGATAAGAAAAATCTTTATCCTGAGTGTTTTCTTCAAAAACATAAATTTATCCTCCTAAGTTTATTCAAAATCAGATTTTAATTATAAATTAATTCCTTCAGTAAGGCAAGCTGAAGCTGCTCTCTTTTATAAGGATTCAGTGAAGAGCGGTATGTCATAACCCCGCCTTACCTCCCCTTAAGTTAAGGGGAGGAATTAACCCCCTCTTAAATTAAGAGGGGGGAGGGGGAGTTATTCAGACCACCTATTAATGAATGCTTGCTCTTTTTAAGTGTTTCCCTCCTGTTTATTAATCGGATATGTTTTCAACAGGAATATTATACATGGCAATTGTGAAAGGGTCTTGAAGGGATTATGAAGAAGTTATGAATATGGTAATATTTTTCATCCTTTCCATATTATGTTAAGATGTCTTTTAATATTCATATTCAAAAGAGGGTTTCTTGAAACGACCAAAAATATTTCTTATCCTGTTCATTATAGCTGCTTTATTCGCAGTAGTCGCTTTTTATCTTCCCCTCTGCGGCAATTCTTTTTATGGAGATGATACACAGGCAATCTGGTTCGCAGCTACTAAAACCACCGGAGAGATCTTTTTCAGTCCTGAAAACTACAGGGCGCTCAGCGGGGCTTTCTTCCAGCCGATGCTCGGCCTTTCTTTTAAGATTGACTGGCTCCTGTCAGGGTTAGACCCTAAGGGATATTATATCCATAATCTTCTTTCCGTACTCTTTACAGCAGCAGCTATGTATATATTTCTGAAACTCTATACAGGCGCGTTGCCGGCCGTTGCCGGCTCTGTGCTGTTCCTTCTGAACCCGGTCACAATCTCGCTGTTCAGCTATAGCACCAACAGGCATTATGTGGAAGGGATGTTTTTTGCGCTCCTCGCATTATATTTCTGCGTTAAGAATAATATGGATAAAAAGACCGATCACTTGTCCTCTTCTTCAGGAAATGGGGGCAAGCAGGGATTCCTGATCCTGAGCGCTGTTTCCTTCCTTTTTTCCGCACTCTGCAAAGAAGTCTATATCCTGTTGCCGGCAATAGCATTCCTGATATCAGAAGGAAATATTGCAAAGCGATTCCGGAGTACTTTTCACCTTTTGATGATGCTCTGCCTTTATTTTATTTGGAGAGTCCTTATGATAGGCGGTATCGGCGGTTACCCTTTTGATGACCTGTTGACTGTAAGAAAAACAACTGCCGGAATTTACAACCTTCTTGTAAACATGCCTCAGTTTCTTTTTGGGCATTACTCCTTTATATTCTGGATTATCCTCTCTGCAATGATAATTACTGCGCAGAGAAGAAATCTTGTAAAGAC
>VGWX01000095.1 GCA_016873615.1 Nitrospira sp.
GATGCTCGAGAGGAGGCTTCACTGGTAGAGAAGATCAACGGCCTAATTAAAGCCAAAAACTACATGGAAGCGCTGAATGAGGTCGACGAAGCCTTGCAGGTAAACCAAACGTCAAGACAATTATTGTTCATCAGGGGCAAGCTGGCATCCAGGCTTAAGCGATATGATTTGGCGGAAATATCCTTTCAAGATGCCTTAGCGAAAAATGCTGATAATATCGAAGCCCTGATCGAATTAGGCGGTCTGGCAGAGGCACAAAGCAAGTGGGATAAAGCCCTGCATTATTGGAATGTTTGTATCCCAAAAACGAAGAATCCTAAACAAAAAATTGATGCGCTTACAGCGAAAGGCGAGGCTCTGAGTCAACTCGGTGATTTTGATGAGGCTGAAAAAACCTATAAGAGACTGAAAATGCGGTTTTCAGGCAATTATAGGGGTTGGCTTGGTCTGGCCAATATCGCAAGAATAAGAGGGGATTGGCAGTCAGCAAAAACAAAATTACAGGATTGTTTAAAGCAATTTCCAAATCACCGTCTTAAATCCAAATGGAAGTTACAGATAGCAGAATGCATGCTTCATCTAAGCGAATTTGAAGAGGCATCTGCAATCTATACCAGTATCCCTGGCAATCACCCAGGTCATATAACAGCGCTTGAGGCCATGGCTAAAAGCGCGATGGCATCGAAGCAATGGGATCAAGCCATCGAGCATTATGAAAGATGTGCTTCACTGTTACCAACGAGACACAAAAAAGCTCTTCAATGGCGTCTAAGAGTTGGCGAACTGATGATCAAATCGGGGAGGAAAGATGAAGCAGAGACTCTTTTTCAAGAGTTGTCAAATATATACCCCGACCACAGTCGTGTTGAAAAGGGTTGTGAGCGACTACGAAATTTAATTGCAAGCGCATAATAAGTGGTATGATTACATACCGCTTATTATGCATAGAATTTGGCTTGAGACGATTGTAGTAATCTTGGTGCGGGCTTTGGCAACTTTGCCGGGTATGCTGAGAGCGTGTTAAGAAATCTAAGTGATTGATTTATAATGAAGTCTCATAGATGCCCCCCCCAAAAAAACCGATCCAAGGGGGTCAGAGTATCTCCCTAACCTTCATATACCCTATATCTGCATGACTAGAAAAGCCTACGACTCCGACCTCACCGACGAGCAATGGTACCTCTTACAACCCTTCCTGGAAAAACGTCATGCGCAGGGTTGGGGGCGGCCTCGAACCGTGGCGACCCGGGAAGTCGTCAATGCCGTGTGTTACCTGAACAAAACCGGGTGCCAATGGCGTAGTTTACCTCACGATTTTCCCGCTTGGCCGGTGGTGTATTATTATTTTTCCAACGTGGCAAAAATCCGGTGTCTGGGCCGAAGTCAATCATGCTCTCGTCCGGCAGTGCCGGGACATGGCGGGCCGCACCCCCCTCCCGAGTGCGGCTTGTATCGATAGCCAAAGCGTCAAAGGGACCGCTGAATCCGGCGGCGAAGCCAGCGGGTTTGATGGGCACAAAAAGGTCAAGGGGCGCAGGCGCCATATCGTGGTGGATGTCATGGGCTACGTGCTGGGAGCCACCGTTCATGCGGCCGATGAAGCGGAGACCACCACGGCGCCCGCGGTGGTGACCCAGGTGATGGCCTTATACGCCACGGTAGCCATGATGTTTGCCGATCTGGGGTATAAAGAACCTTTCAAGTTATGGTTGAAAAAGACCTTCAACATAGATACCGAAACCCCTCAAAAAGTCCCCGGATTCCAAGCGGTCAGGAAGCGTTGGGTGGTCGAACGAACCTTTGCCTGGATCAGTCGGCAAAGACGCATGAGTCGGGACTATGAGCGCACCCCGGAATCCAGTGAAGCGATGATTTACGTCTCGATGATTCGGATTATGTTGAAACAACTTTTACCGGTACCCAATCCGTGGCGGAAAGGGAGTATATATTCTCCACTAGAAAATACTGGATATACTCCAGCGATGATTTCTTAACACGCTCTGACCCAATCAATTGGATCAATTAGCATTCTATAATTCTGATACAAGGTTTTATGATTGACAATCTTTTTCTCTGCGTGGGTGCACAAAAAGCCGGCACAACATGGTTGCATAGCCAGTTAAGCTCACACTCACAGATTACCTTTACTAACGTAAAGGAGATTCATTATTTCAATACCATTCATAATGGCAGTATTCTACTAACACAAAGGAAGGTTGAACATATTGAGCGGCTAATCAAAAACAATAAATTTGCTCTCATGCAATATTTTACGAATTTATCGCGAGGATTACCTGTTGACGAAAAACTAAGAAAGTTACTTTCCCCTGTGGATGATAAATGGTATTGCGATCTTTTTAAAGACAAGAAGGGCATTTATGCAGCCGACTTTTCGCCAGAATATGCGCTTATTGGTGAGGAGGGTTTCAGACATGTTCGACGTCTCTCTCAAAATCGAAAGATCGTTTTCATCATGCGAGATCCAATCTCCCGCGCTGCATCAGCTATTAGGTATTTTTACAAGACCAAGGGAACAGATATCTCTGTGGTTCCGATTGATGAGATGACGAAGTTGGCTGAAACCCCTACGATAATACAAATGTCATCTTATGGTGATACAATTACTCATTTAGACAAAGTCTTCGATGGGAAAGATGTCAAATATTTATTCTATGAGGATATGATGAGTAATAAGCAGGAGCATATAGAAAAGATCACAACTTTTTTAGAGATAAACAATATTAAGTTGTCTGAATCCTCATTGGAAAAGCGAGTGAATGAAACGGAATCCTTCGAACTTCCTCTCAGAATAAGCGAAATACTGGCAGAGCGTCTAACACATGTCTATGATGAAGTCTCTAATAGATTTAAGTATGTACCAAAATCTTGGCGATACTTGTCTTAACGCTACAAATGTGGGTTTATGCGTGGTTGATATTTTAAATTTATAATAAATGTCGATTATAGTAACGATGCCGATGGATAATAGGTGAAATGAAATTACTTGTTACAAGCGTTAGGAATGAAGCGGATTATTTGGTTGAGTGGATCGCTTGGCATAAGTTAGTGGGTTTTGATCATTTTCTAATCTACACAAATAATAATACAGATAGCACAGTAGAGATTCTGCATGCATTGAAAGATATTGGCCTAGTTTCTTTTTTTGAGCTTAATCCCGGTCCGGATAAAAAGCCTCAAATGTTTGCTTTTAATCAGGCTTTGGCTTGGATGAAATCTCAAAATCCGAGATGGGTGTCATGTATGGATGTGGATGAATTCCTTAATCTCAAGTACGATGACAATATCGATCAATTTATTTCGAGACTGAATACCCCAGACGCGATAGCAATAAATTGGAAGATATATGGAACCTCCGGCTTAAAAGGGAGAGGCTATGGTTTAACGCCCGAAAGGTTTTGTTGGTGTGCTAATGATGACTATCGACAACACTCACAGTTTAAAACACTTTGGAAGTATAGTGGTGATATCGTCAGATTTCATCATAGAGTAATCTACCCATTGAAGAAGCAACAAGAATTGAGATATGTATATTCCGATGGGAGAGCTTTACCGCCGGCAATGAAACATTCAGGAGCCCCCTTCACTAAAGAGAGCCATATTACCTTTGAATACGCGCAAATAAATCATTATGCCACGAGAAGTCTAAACGAACTATCGGCTAAAATGATGCGTGGAAACGGACTTGAACCAGTCGGACGAGAGAATGCGCGCATGAAAGAATATTTGCAACGGTTTGATAAGGGCGATGTATATGATAATACCATCTTGAGGAGGATTGATGAATTCACTACAGAGTATGTTAGCCTCCTTGAGGATGTCCGTCTGATTACTGGGTTATGTCATATAAGGTAAATTGGTAAGGCTGGTTGTAATTGTGAATATTATGGTTAATATATGCTAATAAGTGACAAACATAGTTTTATTTTTGTGCATAATCCAAAATGTGCTGGTACTTCAGTCAGAAAAGCACTACAAAACTATGATACTAGAAATAATTATTTCTGGATGTTTGCGGAGCTAAATGGATCGAAAATTGATAAGGCACATATGCCGCTCCATGTGCTTAAAGTGTATTCACCACAGGTATATGAGCTTTTTAAAAATTATTTCACATTTATGTTTGTTAGGCATCCAATTGAAAGGTGTATATCTGGATTTAATGAAATACATAAAGAGCTTGCCCGAGGATTGGCTGCAGGCAAGTTAAGTGGTGATGAGTATGGTGGTAAATTAAATGCGTTTATTAGCTCCCTTTCACATAAAAAAATAAGCGGGTATTATATTACGTATAGGCATTTCATTAAGCAAAGTGATTATTGTTTCCTTGGGGGCAAGAGGCATATTGATCAAGTGCTACGGATTGAGGATTACCCGGGTAACCTTGAGGTTTTGAATATACATCATCCATTCGTGGCTTCCAGATTAAGCGATAATATGTCTATGAAAAACGTAAGCCCAGCGAAGGTTAAATTATATGTTGAATATTTAAATGATGAATCAATTGCAATAATCAGAGACTTATATAGAGAAGATTATTTAAACTTCTTATATACATAACCGTCTATAGAAATGACATAATGACTATGTAAGGTGTAGTGTATGGCGCAGCACCTACCGTCGTTGTGGAGTCAGCATTTGTGTGATGGGTAGCTTTATTGCGTGATGAGCAAGGGCAAAAAGCTGCCTGCTGGTAATGACTACCATTCTTTAAGGGCGTTGCGCTGGGCAACTTGGTTGCGACAAACCATAGCCATGCTTCCGCCTTGTTTCAAGACTTACCAGGCTGTTGAAAAAGGCCAATCTTTGAAAGTTATAGTCAACTTGCTGATGGTCATAGCCATATAAATCAGTCTGTTACGAGGCAACTATTTCGACCAATTCGCAGAATCCAGCTATTTTCAACAGCCTGTTACAGCCACACTGGTACCCGGTTTCGCTGGCTGAGTTGCTGGTGATGGGAGAACACTGTCTAACACCATTCGAGGTCCTAATGGATGATGGGAGAGTCGATGGAATCGAATGGTAC
This sequence comes from Nitrospira sp., assembly GCA_016873615.1. Classification (GTDB taxonomy): domain Bacteria; phylum Nitrospirota; class Thermodesulfovibrionia; order Thermodesulfovibrionales; family SM23-35; genus VGWX01. The sequence continues at coordinate 5,048 of VGWX01000095.1, forward strand.
ACTTTATCATTCATTTCTTAGGGTGGATTCAGTCGCCTAGATATTGGCCGTAAGGGAGTGGTCACATGATTAAACAAATATCAAAATATAAAGCATTTATAGTAAACTTAGATGAGGTTTTCTATGACTCCGAGCAGGTTTATTATAATTCGCTTTTGTACTCAGCAGGGGTTTATGGCAGAGATATTAAGTATGCATTGGCAGAACGTTATCGTATTGCATTAGGTGAATCCATCGTAGAAGTAATTAACTCCTTTGTGCATGAAAAGGGTTTGAAAATTAACCCTGAAATCACTCCTGATCTCCTTATATCTAGGTTTGCTACGGCTATTTATGATAGCTTAATAAATTCAGATCAGTATAAGAGCTTTTTACAATTTCAGAGAAGCATTAAGAATGCGAAATGGATATTTGTTTCCTTTCTAGATGATGAGATACTATATATGGTGTCCAGTTTAGTACAAACAAAAAGGCAGGAGGATTGTATTATTATCGGTGGGCCTAGCTATGATATCCGTCTTGAGAAGAACCTAATTCTAACCGATCTTCTCAGAACCAGTTTATATATAGGTGCATCAAAGAAGTCAAAGGTGCTTTCAGCAAGATTAGGTATTAAATGGCTGGAAGTAACCGGATATGCCAGAGATCCTATCTTGGCAAGTAAAGATAAAGATAAAAAAAAACCTAGGACACTTGCGACATTCAGGCTTTTGAACCTATATCGTCGGTATCCTAAGCTTGATGAAAGTATACTTAAGGTTATAGATAGATATTTACCGATATCAGATTTCGTGATCAGCGATATTGATAGCATGTTTCTTGTTATGATGGCATTCAGGAAATCATTTTTAGCGCTTATTGATATAAACAATGCTGTGAAGAAACTACCCGGTCAGCATAAGGTATCTTTGACCAAGATATTGGTTTCAAAAATGCAGGAAATGCCTTTTATAACAACAGGAAAAGCAACTAATGACGGGATAAATAAGGATCGTAATACAGCTTACCATATATCGTTGATAAGCCCTTTAGAAGGGTTCTCATTGTCCTCACATTCAATAGTAATGTTAGGTCATCTAAAGGCGATGCTAATATGCGATTCTGTGGCGAAGATTACGTTAATATTTACTTGTGAGTCATCGGCTAAGATATGGAGCCTTCCTGACGAAAAGCTAACTGCGCTATCACATGAAGAAATATACAAGATTTCTAAAGAAGATGGGATATCATGTATATCAGATAAGCTTTCTAAATTGACTATTATTCATGCTCCCAAACCGGGTAAACTATATGATAACCTAGGGGATGTTGTATTTCGATTTGAAGGAGTTAGCTCGAGGCTCAGTCATCAGCTTTATTTAAGAAGTATATATGCCTGTAGGCCAGTCATAACTATAACATTTAGCTCACATGTCAGAACAGGTGCTTTTACTGACCTGATATTATCAAGACACAAGATCGCAATGCCCCGTGAGTTCACGTATACTCATCCCTATGGAAAATCATTGGTTATTGATGTAATGGAAAACTCGGATTCGGCTTCCAACACTATTATAATAACAGCCTATGGTGGTCCAAGGATTGCCGCTGGATTAAGAAATATATCTTCTGATGCTTGGGGTAAACTTGATTCTGTGTTTTCAGAAAACAGAGATATCAAGTGGTTTCTGGTGGGTGTTAATGACATCGATAGTGCACTGAGTGCAATTAATAAATCCTTCCTGGCGAAGCATGGTGATCGTCTTTCAATAATGCCATATTCAAATCTGGAAGAGTTGTACAAGAAAGCAAAAATCTTTCTGACATTGCCAAATACCTTTGGCGGTGGTGGGGGTGCTACAATGGCACTCGCAAGGGCTGTACCATTAGTTGCATGTAAAGATACTGCCTCTGACATTTCCAATTCACTTCCTGATCACCTGCTAACAGATACTTATGAGGATGCCCTTGATTTTTTGAGCAAGCTGCTGACAGATAAAATTCTCTATGTCGATGTTGTCAAACAACAGCAATTTCACCTTAAATCCAGGATGGATCTTTCGGCCTGCTCAAATGATATGCTGGCTTCTATTAATGAAGCGATTATTAGATATGCCAGACGTCAACCAATATTCATTGATGATAATTCGCCAGTATCAAATAATTGATGGATATATCGTTAGATGTAAACACAGAGCCATGAAGTAAGCTCAATTATAGGGACGCGAAAAAAAACCATGTGCAACACCTTAACCCTGCCGAAGTGTTGCACTTGGTTTTAGAGTGCGCCCTTCTCACTGTCCAGTTTTATGATTTTATCGTAGGCCAAAAATTTGATTGTTACAGCATTTTCAACATCAATCAGTTACATAGACATAATTATATGAATGATTTATATAATTGATCGCGTCATCTCCTGTAACCGATTTGAGTCCCTTTCGAAAGGCCTCTTCAAGGGTTTCCAGGGTACGCGGTT
>VGWX01000096.1 GCA_016873615.1 Nitrospira sp.
CATTTGACAGGAGACTCATACCGACACGGGATGCATGGGTATTTCCCGCAAGGGTTATCACAGGCACCCCCATCCACAATGCTTCACATGTCGTAGTCGTACCATTGTAAGGGAAGGTGTCGAGTCCGATGTCTATTTTGTTGTAGAGGTCAAGGTGCTCTCTGAAAGATGGTACATGAGAGAGTAAATCAATCCGCTCAACAGCAACACCAAATCCTCTAAAGAGTTCTGTTGCATACTGACAGGTCGTAGTATCAGAAAAACTCCTTGCCTTCATAATCAGCCGCGACCCTGGTATCGCCTGCAGTATCTTTGTCCAGATTGCAATAGTTTCAGACGATAACTTTGGAAAATAATTAAATGAACCGAAGGTGATAACCCCTGATGAGAGGAAAGGTTGCTCGCTGACCCCGGGACTATCGCTGTCTGGCATATAACAGATGAAGCTTCCGGGCAACCGTATCAGTTTTTCCGTATAGAAATGATCTGTTAAGCCCAATGCGTCTGTATAATTGTCAACAATCCGATAATCTATTGTTGAAAGTCCGGTAGTATTGGGATACCCCAACCAGCTTGCCTGTATCGGGGCAGGTTTTCGGGCAAATAAAAGCATCCTGTTATAACCTGTGTGTCCGGCGAGATCTATGAGAATGTCTATACCGTCTTTGCGTATCAGTTCAGCAACCTTTTTATCTGACATCCCCACTATGCTTTGCCAGTGATCCGTGTAATTCTGCAATCGCTGAGTTACATTATCCGGGATGAAAACATCGGAATAGCAGAATACTTCAAATTGTTCATGAGAATGTAAAGCCAGGACAGGTTCTATGAAATAATTTACAGAATGCCTTCTGAAATCAGGTGATACGTAGCCTATTTTTAACCTGCGGGAAGGCGAAGGGTCATTTGTGTGAGGTGCAAGATCAGAAGCCAGAGGTTCTGCCAATTGTTCTGCAAATCGCAAATGCTCTGAAAAAACGGTTTGTGCATCATGGTATGAAGTATAATTCAATGCAAGAAGGAGATTGCTAAAGTATGAAAAAGAATCAGGCGTTAATTGCAAAGCCTTCCTGTAATATTCTTCTGCTTCATTTACTTTCCCTGCGTCTTTAAAGACATTCCCAAGATTGTTATAAGAACCGGCATCATGCGGATTCAGTTCGAGAGCTTTTTTATAATGGATAAATGCTATATCTGTGCGGCCTATTACTTTAAAAACATTTCCCAGATTGTTATACGCATTAGCCTTCAAAGGATTTAACTGAATGACTTTTTGGTAGCAGGAAATTGCCTGATCATACTGACCTTTGTCCTTAAAGACAATGCCCAGATTATTATAAGCGTCAAGATAATTCGGATTATATTGTATGGCTTTTTGGTAATAAGATATTGCCTCGTCAATTTGTCCTTGACTATTGTGAACGTTTCCCAGATTGAAATATGCCTCAGCGAAACAGGGATTAAGCTTCAATGATTTTTGAAAACAGGATATAGCTTCTTCGATTTCTTCTTTGTTTTGGAAAGCGAGGCCAAGGTTATTATATATACCAAAAACTTTAAGATTGAGCGCTAAGGCTTTTTGATAGCAAGTTATAGCTTCATCAAATTGCTCCTTATCTTGGAAAGCAACTCCAAGATTGAAATATAGTCCGGAATTATTTGGATTAGATTCGATTATTTTTTTATAGCAGATTATCGCTTCATCCGGTCTGCCCTCATCCCTTAAAATATTCCCTAAATTTATATATGCATCAACAAAAGTTGGGTTGAGCCGAATAGATTTATGATAACAATCAGTAGCTTTTTTATTATCTCCCTTTTTTTGAAAAGCTCGTCCAAGATTATAAAAACCTTCGTAACTGTTGGGGTCAAATCGAAGAGCTTCAGAAAGATATTGTAAGGCAAAATCATACTTTCCAAGATGATAATATGTTATGCCGAGTAAATGAAGAGCCGTTAAATTACTTGGCTGTTTTCTTAAAATATTTTTACAGACAGATTCTGCCTGGTTGAAATCTCCGGCATGATAATGCTCAATGGCTGACCGGATTGCGTTATAGATGTTCATTATTTATTATAGCTTTTTTGAAGATGCTATAAATTTTACTGCATTGTTACAACTGTCAGGTTAAAACGATCCCCTCCAGGTAAATCCAGAATGATTTCACTTTCCTCTATAGCAAAATATATCGTGTTACATAATTTTCTTAAGATTTACAATGTCCCAATAATAAATGCACTATGATTGGCACCACTTCTCCCAGATTGTGCAATAACAGTTTTCAAGGTTAGAGACAAATCGTGGGGCATCGGTTAAGGGTGAATGCGCCATCATATCCCGCAATCTTTCCCTGAGAGATTGCAATCTGTTTAAATCCCTTGCCAGATCAACAGCTATCTTTACATATTCATCAGGTCTTCCGGCAACAAGCTCAGGGAGCCCGACATTTGACAGGAGACTCATACCGACACGGGATGCATGGGTATTTCCCGCAAGGGTTATCACAGGCACCCCCATCCACAATGCTTCACATGTCGTAGTCGTACCATTGTAAGGGAAGGTGTCGAGTCCAATATCTATATGCTTATAGGTATTCAGATGTCCCCGGGTTGATGGTTCAAGAGGCAGCAGACTGATCTGCCAAGCAGGTATTCCCTTTTGTGCAAATATGTCAAATACATAATTGCGTGTAGGATTGTCCGAAAAACCTTTTGCCTTAAGAATCAAGCGAGAATCAGATACCGTTTTCAGTATCTGTGTCCACAGTTCAATAACCTCCGGTGATACCTTTGCAAAGTTGTTGAATGAGCCGAAGGTGATGTGTCCCGATGTCAACGCCGGAAGAGTCCCCACTTCAGGACTTTCCCTGTCAGGCAGATAACAGAGAAAGCTTTCCGGCATACGTAATAGCTTCTCTGTGTAAAACTCTTCTGTTATTCCGGACGGATCAGTATAACTGTCAACAATTTTGTAATCCATTGCTGAAAGTCCTGTGGTGGCAGGATATCCTATCCAGGTGATCTGTACGGGCGCTGGTTTTCGGGCAAATACCAGCAGCCTGTTGCCGGAGGTGTGCCCTGCAAGATCAACGAGTATGTCGATGCTATCATTCCGTATTAACTCTGCTGTATTTTCATCTGACATTTCGGTAACGGTTCTCCAGTGATCAGCATATCCCTGAAGGCGCTCTGTTACTTCATCCTCTGCAGAGACAAGAGAATAACAGAATATTTCGAAATATTTTCTGTTATGTGCCATTAGTACCGGTTCAATGAAACGGGCAACTGAATGTTTTTTGAAGTCAGGTGAGATATACCCAATTTTCAGTCTTCTCCGAAGCATCCTGTCATTGGTATGGGGAAGAATGGTAAAACATAAAGGATATTCAAACAGTTTTGCAAAATTCAGGTGCTCAAGAAAGATTGATTTTGGATCATAACGTAAATTATAGAGCATTACTAAAAGGAGATTACTATAACAGACTGCAAAATCCTGTTTATTTTCTAATGCAAGCTTATAACAAGATTCTGCATAATCCAGCTTGCCCTGATCCGTAAGGGTTTTACCTAAATTGCATAGCGCATCAATAAAATCAGGATTGATCTGTAACGAACAGGTATAACTCTCAACAGCTTCCTTTAATCTTCCTGCTTCGCTAAAGGTATTTCCAAGAGCATTATAAGCTTCAAAGAAGTTAGTTTTAAGGCTGAGGGCTTTCTGATAATAGTAAATTGCATCGTTAAGATTTCCCTTGTGGTAAAAAACATTTCCCAGATTATAATATGCGTGAGCATTGGTTGGATCGGTTTGAAGGGTTTTCTGATAACAACTTATTGCTTCATCAAATTGTTTCAAGTCTGACAAGACTTGTGCTAAATTATAATATGCTCCGGAAAATTCCGGAGCACGTTCAATAGCTTTCCGAAAGCACTTTACGGCTTCATCAAGTTTCTCTTTTTTCCTTAGGATATTTCCTAAATCATTATAGGAGCCGGCAAAATCAGGATCAGATTCAATTGTCTTATAGTAGCATTCTGCTGCATTATCGAGTTCTCCTTTATCCTGCAAAATGCGTCCTAAATTGTAGTATGATCCTGCATAGTTTGGATTCAATCTAATAGCCTTTTGATAGCAATCTGCTGATTCACTAAGGTTTCCTTTGGCTTGAAGGATATTCCCAAGGCTATTGAGTACGGATATATTATTGGGTTGAATTTCTAATATTTCCCTATAAAGAAATTCTGCTTGTTCTACATCCCCTGCCTGATGATACTTCCGTGCTAAAACCGTTAATTCATTAATACTTTTTTGGACCATATAAAGAAATTACTATCCGGTTTTTTTATCAATAAATACTCAGATTAAGCAGATGTAGACCACTTTTGCCACATTTCGCTATAAGAATTCTCTAAAATATTAATAAAATGCTTTGAATCTGTCAGCGGTGAGTCTGCCATCATATCCCGCAATCTTTCCCTGAGAGATTGCAATCTGTTTAAATCCCTTGCCAGATCAACAGCTATCTTTACATATTCATCAGGTGTTCCGGCAACAAGCTCAGGGAGCCCGACATTTGACAGGAGGCTCATCCCGACACGGGATGCATGGGTATTTCCCGCAAGGGTTATCACAGGCACCCCCATCCATAAAGCCTCACAGGTTGTTGTTGTCCCGTTGTAGGGGAATGTGTCAAGCCCGATGTCTATGCGGTTGTAAGTCTCTAAATGTGCTCTGGTATCAGGCTGCCAAAGAAGCAACTCAATACGCTCAGCCGCAACCCCTTTTTGTGTGAACAAACTAAATATATATTCACAGGTGTCTTTATGGGCAAAACTGAATGTTTTCATCACTAATCTTGAGTTTTGAACGATTCTCAAAATTGATGACCACAGGTCAATAACTTCAGCAGATATCTTAGCAAGGGTATTGAATGAACCGAATGTGACATATCCTGATTCCATATTTGGCAGGGGTCCAACCTCAGGGCTGTCCCTGTCGGGAAGATAACACAGGAAGCTTCCGGGCATATGTATCAGTTTTTCGGTATAGAATTCTTCTGTCATTCCTGGAGGGTCGGTATAGTTGTCAACGACCTTATAGTCTATAGCTGAAAGACCTGTTGTAACAGGATACCCTATCCAGCTTACCTGAACAGGAGCAGGTTTTCGGGCAAACAGGAGTATTCGATTTTTGGTTGTATGTCCTGCAAGATCAACAAGTATATCAATGCCATTGGTTCTGATTAATTCTGCTGCTTTTTCATCGGATATCGCGGTGATATTATGCCAGTGATCAGCATATCTCTGAAGTCGCTTGGTTACTTCATCCTCGACAGAACCAACAGAATAGCAGAATACATCAAAACGCTCCCTTTTATGAGCAGCGAGTACGGGTTCAATAAAGTAAGCGACAGAATGTCTTTTAAAATCAGGTGAAATATAACCGATCTTCAGACGTCTGTGAATTGTTTTATCATTCTTGTGTGGAGAAATAGAGGACAATAAAGGTGTTTCAAATCGTTTTGCAAACTGGAGATGTTCGGAAAATATTATTTTGGGGTCAGAAAGGAAATTGTAGTTCATCACAAAAAGAAGGCTTTGATAGGAAGAGACATCATCCGGATTGAGCTGAACGGCTCTTCTGTAATATGTTTCTGCGATATCGGATCTTCCCTTTATCTGAAATGCGTTTCCGAGATTATTATATGCAGCAGTATTTGACGGATCTATCTGCAGGGCTGTCTGATAATAAGATATTGCTTCATTAAGCAGCCCTTTTTCACGTAAGGCGTTTCCTAAATTGTTATATGATTCTACTAACGCGGGATTAATCTGAATGGCTTTTTGATAAGCAATAATAGACTCATCAAGCAACCCCTTTTCCTTAAGAGCAAGACCAAGATTTTCATATGCATCTGCGTAATCCGGTTTGATCTCAATAGTTTTTTTATAATATGTTATGGCATCGTCAAGACTGCCTTTATGCTGGAAGGACATGCCGAGGGCAAGCATACCATTAGCATTTATCGGATTCAGTTTAAGAGACCTTTGTAAATAATATATTGCTGAATCATAATTTTTCAGCTCAGCATATATAATTCCAAGAAAGTGCAGTATTTCAACATTGTTCGGCTGTCGTTTTAATATTTTCTCGCAGAGATACCTTGTCTGCTGTAAGTCTCCAGATTCATAATGTTGGAGTGCTGACCGGACTGCCTTAACGATGTTCATAAATATAAATTTCTATGCCGGACTTGTTGAATGTTTTCTCAAGAAAGTACGTGTGACAACCGATTAAAGGATTTCCAAAAGCTGGATATCTATGGTCAGTTCTTTTCCAGCAAGGGGATGGTTTCTGTCCAATATTACTGTTTTTTCAGAGACATTAAGCACAGTTACTAACCCAATTTGACCATCTGGTGAAGGAATTTCTATATGCTGACCAACCTCGAATTTAAAATCGTCAGGAAATTCGCTTTTGTCCTCTTCTGTTATCAGTTCTTTATAGTAGGGACCATATGCATCTTCTACCGAAACTTTGACGGTCTTAGAAGCGCCTGAACTCATTCCTAAAATAGCAGTCTCAAAGCCGGGGATTGCCTGACCTGCCCCTGTAGTGAATATAAATGGTTCATGTTCTAAGGTGCTGTCAACTACTGTTCCGTCGTCTAATTTTACAACATAATGAACTTTAACTGTGTTCCCAAAACTTACTTCAGCCATTTTATTCTCCCTTTCATACCTGAAATAACAAATATCTTCTAACATTATATATTCAGCAAGGATAAAAAGTCTAACAAATGGCGCGGAATTCTTTGTCTGAAAATCTCTTTCTTAATTATCACACCAGTCCTTCCATACCTTCCTATAAGATGCTTCCAATGAAGAGATAAAACGTTTTGAATCAGTCAAAACTGATTTTGACATCATATCCCTTAATCTTTCCCTGAGCAACTGTAATCTGTTGAGATCCTCCGCAAGTTTTACCGCAATCTCTACATATTCATCAAGTGTTCCGGCAACAAGCTCAGGGAGACCGACATTTGACAGGAGGCTCATCCCGACACGGGATGCATGGGTATTTCCTGTAAGGGTTATCACAGGGACCCCCATCCACAATGCTTCACATGTCGTAGTCGTACCATTGTAAGGGAACGGATCGAGGCCGATGTCTATGCGGTTGTATGTTCTAAGATGTTCTTTTGTGGATGGGTTGGTGGCGAGCAGTTCGATTTTATTACCAGAAAGACCTCGCTGTTCAAACATTTCTATTATATAATCAACGGTTGATCTGTTAGAAAAAGCTTTAGCTTTCATGATCAGATGAGCATTAGGGATTAAATTCAGTATCTGTTTCCACAGTTCAATAACCTCCGGTGATACCTTTGCAAAGTTGTTGAATGAGCCGAAGGTGATGTGTCCCGATGTCAACGCCGGAAGAGTCCCCACTTCAGGACTTTCCCTGTCAGGCAG
>VGWX01000097.1 GCA_016873615.1 Nitrospira sp.
AAATGTTGGTACCGAAGGCCGGACTTGAACCGGCACGTGGTTGCCCACGAGGGATTTTAAGTCCCTTGCGTCTACCAATTCCGCCACTTCGGCAACAATTGATTTTAAAGGATTTTCATGTATCTGGTCAACCCTTCAGTGTTATACAATATAGTGATTGACTTGAGGATGCAACTTATTTAGCTTGTTCAGGACTATGGCAACATAGTCGATCTATAAATGTTACTAATATGGTCATTTTTTTTCAGACGGGCTATAAAGAAACGCGGTATCTGTTTCAAGATAAAAGAAGGTGATATTTCAATAATTTTTAATAGAAGTGATGACCAGCCAGATGGACGTGGAGACCGAAATAGTATGCGAAGTGCTTCCATTGCAATCACTCCTATTAGCATATCAATCTCATTTTTATTGAGGTGCTCCTTCTGGAAAGAATGATAAAGTGATAAAAAATTTCTGATATCATCAGCACGCCATTCATCAAGATAGACCTCTTCATCAGTCTTAGTAACAAAGAGCATTCGTAAGCGGGACACTTTTTCAGCTGACAGTGAAATGCCCGGACAGTATTGCTTGATGGTCCTTGCAGCAATCTTATCATGGCCCTTTAGTTGTTGTTGTCTCCTTAGTTTTGTGGCGGATTTAGAATGTACCCGATATCGTAAAAGGACTTGGTTTACATTGGCCCCCTTTGTTAACAACAAAAGTCTGGACCAAAAGTCATAGTCCTGGACTGTATCAAATTGCTGATCATAAAATAACCTGTACTTTTCGATCAATTTTCTCCTGAGCATAACCGACGAGTGTGCAAATGGATTTTTAAGAAGCAGATGCCATTTAATCTCTGAGTCTCTAATTGGTTTGGACACTATTTCTATGGGCCGGCCTTCCTCATCTATTCGTTCTATCGCTGAACCAACAATTCCTAACAATGGATGATTGTCCAGAAAGTCTACAAGGACGCTTAAACGGTCAATCACAGCTAAATCATCTGCATCCATAGGAGCAATATATTCACCTTTTGCTGATTCAAGGCCTTTATTTAAAGAGGAAGCGATGCCTATGTTTGTGCTATTTTTGACCAGTCGGATGCGGGGGTCACTGTATGACTCAACGATTTGCAGGCTATTATCCGTTGATTTGTCATCTATAATCAAAAATTCAAAATTACCAAACGTCTGGTTTAATATACTGTCTATAGCTTCTCTTAAATATCTTCCATTGTTATAAACCGGCATTAATACACTAACCTTAGGGTCCCGAAGCATTTTATTGTCTATATCCTTATTCATTTTTTATTAAGTTTGACAGTTATAATTTGACCGATTTGCCCTTCACCATCATTTAGTTCGAACATTAAATTATTTAAAAATCATATATATCTTGCAAATCTTATAAGTTTCTTGCCGAAATCCATTTCGTAAAATCCAGGAATAATGTCGTCCCACGCAAAGACAGAAAATATTTTTTTACCTTTTAAGCTATTTAACCATTTAAAGGCATTCAGTTCGCCCAAATTTTTATAACTTAAATATGATTCAAAATCTGAACAAATATTGACCCATTTTATTCCCACTCTAAAATCAACTATGTGTTTAGGTTTTTGTCCAGTTACTTCCAAGTAATCGATTAGCGGGAAATTCATCCCGCATTTATCTGCAAGAATATTCTGCTGCCAATATCTCGGGTTTATTTCGATCAATTTTAATTTGCCATCTTTTTCATCCAGCTTAAATTCTGCTGATCCAACGCCGCGATAATCAATATCTCTGAATAATTTTATCCCGACTCTTAATAGCTCTGGATAGTGAATACTTTGAACTATAGATCCTACCCCAAATTTTATAGGGCATTGTCTGATTTTTTGCAATGTGAAAGCCAATAATATTTCATTTTGTTGCGAAACATAACAACATATCTTAAAGTGGTTTGTGTCTGGCCCCTGAATTAGTTCCTGAACAATCGCTTTAGCCTCAACCTCAAATATCATTCTAAATGTATCCATTAATTCCTGGGGATTAATTATAAAAAACCCTTTCTTTCCCCCTTTAATTTTATCCCACCAAGAAGTAACTTCTTGGGCTTTTACAAACACAGGGTAGGCCAATTCCTGCTTAAGCTTATCTACTTCATCTAAATTATTTGGGAGGAATGTTTTTGGTACTTGGACACCTGCATCATGAGTAATTTTATACTGTTTGTATTTGTCCGCAATCGACTCAATCAAATTTTCCGGGGAAATATTCATTAATATATATTCGCTTAATATTTTTCTGTTTCGAGAGATAGAAATTAAAAAATCATCCGCTGTGATAAACAGTGCAATCTTTTCTTTTTGCTTCTTGGCAATATGCAAGAGGAGTTCAATAAATTGCTTCTCTTCCTTCAATGGATGAGGGCATAGAAGAGCTTTTGTGTGCCTCGAATAAAACCCAATATTTTTTTTAAAATCGAGTCCTATTACATTTATTCCTTTTCTGCCAAGACTCCGTCCGACTCCCAAACCTGTCTCAGACAGGCCAAGCACTATGGCTGTATTGTCCTTTTTAATCAAAGGTTGAACCACCTTCTATTGTCTTAATTAACCTAAAAAATTATTTGCATGACATAAAATATACTACCATTCATTAAATTATATTAAAATATGCAATGAATCTTATTGTGAATTTTACTCCTACCGGAATGATCCCAAACAAGGAAATGACCCGGCATGTCCCTGTGAGCATAAATGAAATTGTCGAGGATGTTCATGAAGCCTGTGAGATTGGCATTACTATGGTGCATCTTCATGCGCGTGACGAAAAAACCGGTGAGCCGACTTATGAAGGAAGGATTTATCGGAATATAATAGAAAAAATTCGCAAGTTTGCACATGATCTGGTTGTTTGTGTATCATTGAGCGGGCGCGCGTTTATTGAATTCGAAAAGCGCGCAGAGCCCCTGAAGCTAGACGGTGCCTTAAAGCCGGATATGGGCAGCTTAACATTGAGTTCTTTGAATTTCAATAATCAGGAAAGCATAAATTCTCCTGGTTTGATACAGTCTCTTGCAAAAGAAATGAAGAAAAATGGAATATTACCTGAGCTTGAAGCATTCGACACAGGTATGATCAACTATGCCAAATATCTTGAAAAGAAAGGAATGATCGAGCCTCCCCACTATTTCAATTTAATATTCGGCAATATAGCATGTGCCCAATCTGATCTGCTGCATGTTGGTGTGATGATAAATGACCTTCCGCTGAATTCTTATTGGAGCATGGGGGGAGTCGGCAATGCGCAGACAATTATTAATTCACTATCCATTATTTACGGAGGTGGAGTAAGAGTGGGCCTGGAAGATAATATCTGGTTCGATAGGGAGAGAACACAGCTTGCCAGGAACGCTGATCTGCTGCGGCGCATTCACATGCTGGCAGAGGTTCACGAAAGAAAGATCATGCCCTCAAATGAGTTCAGAAGATTATTGAAGCTTCAGGCAGGAGATGGTCTGTATGGAAGGATTTATAAAGAAGAATGATTGTGATTCTGATTCCTGATATCAAGAATCGACAGGCCGTGTATTCAATGAGAAGACTTATTTAATGCAATCCGGCTACGAGATTTGCCTTTATCGCCCTGAACTCCTAAGTGAAATTGTAATGCTACTGAATGATTTCTGGGGTGGCAATTATGATGACAATGTATCGTATTTTCAGTGGAAATACCATGATAACCCATACTCGGACAGGGCGCTTGGCATAGTAGCCTTGCATAAAGATCGGATTGTGGGGTTTAGAGGATATTTTGCATCAAAATGGCATATCCCTGAGCAAGACCGTAGATTTCTGATCCTGGGACCCGGTGATACTTATGTCGATCCTGAACATCGCATGGCAGGCTTATCTGTGAAAATGGGGGGCAGGGCAATGGAAGAATTCGAATCAGGTTATCAGGTGTTTTTTAATACGAGTGCTTCCGTAAAATCATTGCCCGGGTATTTAAGAATGGGTTTTATTCCGCTCGCGAATAAGACTTTTTTAAAGAGATACAACATTGTTAATTTATTTTTTAAGAAGTATCTTTTTACAGAAAAGAAAAGGGCAGAAGCATCAGAGGGTAGAATAAAGTTTGGGGCGTTCAATGACATCATTGTTTCAGAAAGTCCAAGGCCTGAAGAAATGTCTTCTGTTATTTCTGAGCGGAAAGCCGATGGCAATATGATCAAATTATTTCAGGATGAGAAATTCTTTCGCTGGAGGTTCAATAACAAGAAGAACAAATATATATTTTACTATTTCAAAAAAGAGAATATCATAAAAGGGTATGTTGTAATTCTTGTATCGGACAACAACTGGAATGGATTTATAGTAGATTATGCAGAAAACTGCGATGGAGCGCTCAAAAATATCTTGCGTTACATAATTCAAAAGAACCACGTTGATATACTGACAATTTTAAATGTGAGCTTGAATGAAAGCTTCTATGAAAGTTTAAAAGATATCGGGTTCAGGGCAGACAATCTTATGGCAAAAAGAGAAATAAAAAAACATGGTATCTTCCCTTTTCTGATCAGGCCGGTAAAAAGCCGGATCACCGGGGAGGATTGGTTCATTAAGGGACTTGATATCAGGGCAATCAGGAACTGGAACATCAAATGGATTTGCCACGATGCCCTTTAGATGACAGCTATTTTTTAAAGAGGTCGTTCAGATTTTTCATCACATCCTCTTTTTCTCTACCGGTCGATGACGACGCAGATTCTTTAAAGGTGAAATAGTCACAGAAATTCGCTTTATCCCTTGATCGTTGGAATTCTGACTTTGGTTCAATGCACTTGTTATGGCTCGTTTCAGAATAAAATCTGCAGTTTAGGCATATATAGAGGTCTCCTCCGCATTTCGGACAGGCAGATTTTCGTGAGAAATACTTATCTATGTCGACTTCTTTTCCACACAAGGAACATATCTTCATATATGCCTCTCTAATCCGTAGTATTCATGACGAAGGTTGCTCTAATGGTTGTCATTATCCGGTCAGGCCGGATAATGACAACCACTGACTTAATACACAGACTCTATTTAATCTTTTTTATAAAATCTGCAATGGGTATTGCTGCAAGTGTGAGAAGCTGAACTGATCCCCTTGCGCCGAGATCAACCGACATCTTCATAATAGCAGAATTGTCCGCAGCTTCAACAATATTCACAAAATCATATGGGCCCAGCACAGCAAACTGCTCTTTTACTTTAATGCCCATTTTTTCGAGTTCCTTGTTGACCTCGATGATCCTTTTTGGATTTTCCTTGATAGTCTTCCTTCCTTCGTCTGTCAGTGTGCTTAAAATAACATAATAAGCCATAAGTCCCTCCTTTTTAGGGTATTCTGGAAATATTTAAGAGTTCTTTTCATTATACCAGATGGACAAGCATATTCCTTCCACGATTTTTTGCCTGGTAAAGTGCATTATCTGCCCTTTTGACAAAACTCTTCATGTCGTCCATATCACGAAATTCTGTAATTCCGATGCTGACAGTCTTGCTGACAACATCAGGCTGCCCATCAAGAGTAAACGGATAAAATACATTTTGGGCGACTGCTTTCCGAATTCTTTCTGCGACAATTATTGCGTCTTCATGATTTGTATCCGGCAGGATAACTGTAAATTCTTCTCCTCCATACCTGAATGGCATATCTATATCCCTGACAATATTCAAAAGGATCTCGCCGATTTTTCTCAGTACGAAATCCCCTTCCCAATGGCCATATGTATCATTAAAATCCTTGAATAAGTCTATGTCAATGAGAAGCAAGGATAAAGGTCTGTTATGCCTTTTCGCCCTTTCGCACTCTTTGGTGATCTGGGTATAAAAATACCTTTGATTAAAAAGCCCTGTAAGATCGTCGGTTATAACGAGTCTTTTTAACTCAGCCTCGGTCTTTTTCCTCTCAGTTATATTCCTGAGAGTAACAAGTATTGCAGGATTGTCTTCATACTGGATCTGGGTCAATAAAACTTCCATATAAATTCCCTCTTCATTCTTATGTGCCATCCTGAGTTCTAATGAACTATCCGTCAACTGATGTTCACTTAATTTTCTGAGATGTTTTACAAACATATCTCTGTCATCAGGGTACAAAAATCTGAGAATATCTTTACCGACTATTTCACTCTCAACGTAATTCAGAATTTTCAGTAATGTGGGATTAACAAATTTAATCAGGCTATTCTGTACTATTAAAATTCCCTCTAATGACTGTTCTACCAGTGTCCTGTATTTCAATTCAGATTCTATCAGGGCTTTGGACTTCTCTCTGAGCATATTTTTCAGTATAGTTATATAATCAGCCCTAAGATTTTTAATAATGTCGCTCTTTGTGATTATCCCGATCGCTATCCCCTGATAATCGACGACTGTAAGACTTCTTACTTTATTTTCATCCATGAGTCTTGTCGCATCAAACAGGTTGACGTCTTTGTGCGTTGTAAACATAGCTGAGGTCATGATTTCAAGCAGATCGTTTGAAATAGTATCCTCTGCTATTGCCTTTGTAATGTCACGTTCCGTGATTATTCCTAATGGTTTTTTCCCTTTCATGACGAGAATACAGCTTATGCGATTTTTTGCCATGAGGGATACTGCGTTTGATAACCTGTCCTTTTCATCAACGGAAATAATGTTCCGGTTCATAATCTGCTCCACTTTTTTAAAACTGATGAAAGAGTCGATGCTCAGGTTCTTTATAATATCAGTCTGAGTAACAATGCCGATTACCTTCTGTTCCCCATCCACAACGACAAGCCTCCTGAGACTGTTTATGACCATAAGATTTGCAGCTTCAGGGATTTCTGTTTCTTCGGAAACAGCAATGACCGGACTGCGCATTACAGTCTGCAGATTAACGCTGTTGAAATCGATATTGATTCCCATCAAACAAATAATATCTCTTTCGGTTAATATGCCCAATGGTTTTTTTTCTTGCATAACAACAACACAACTGACATTATTAGAGCTCATTTTCTGTATTGCAGATCTGAGGAATTCTTTCGGTTCCAAAGAAATAACATCTTTGGACATGATTGAACTGATTTTATCCAAATCCATTTTGTTTCTCCTAAAACTTATATATTAATTATACTGATAATATAAAGCAAATGCTATTATTTGAAATTACCGGTGAAAAATTTTTATTTGTTAAAAGGAAAACTATAGTGCTAATAAAAAATGTTTCGAGAGCGCCGCAGAGATATTCAGCATCGAGTGGAGATTCAGATAAGACAGGCATCTTGTCACCATTTCAATAATTATGTTATCTTAAAGATTGTCCGTGGGGCTGTAGCTCAGTTGGGAGAGCGCTTGAATGGCATTCAAGAGGTCGTCGGTTCGATCCCGATCAGCTCCACCATATAAATCAATGACTTACGCTGATTGCCGTAT
>VGWX01000098.1 GCA_016873615.1 Nitrospira sp.
GCGGCGGAGGGGACTCTCTCCCCGGGCAAATCTGCCTACAGAGGCTCAGGGCATGGGCTTGCCTCCCTATGGATTGAATACCGACACTAAAACCTTCTATAACTTATATTTTGTTACCGTTTTATCAAATAATAGTTTATAAAATATTACATTATGTTTCAGCGTACGATAAATAAATTTTTCCTGGAGTGGAAGAACCGAAAGAAGAGGAAACCTCTTGTCGTCAGGGGTGCGCGGCAGGTAGGCAAGACCTCGGCAGTGAATCTCTTTGCAGAGGATTCTTTTAAAACTTACATTTACATCAACCTGGAGCAGGAAGACAATCTTGCCCTGTTTTCAAGAATGAGTCCGGTCCGTGAACTGGTTCAGGCAATCCAGTTGAAATTCAATAAGAAGATTATCCCCGGAACCACGCTCATCTTTATTGACGAGGTACAAAACTCAAGCATAGCCATGAGCCAGCTTCGCTATTTTTAAGAAGTGAGGTCGCTCCACAATTTTATTAATGAAAGCAGGAATAATTTTGCGGTTAGAATATATTCGGGGGTAATGGGAATCGAAAAGTTACGGACTCCGAATAAAAAACAATTCACTCTATTTTCTCTCCCATTCTATTTACTGCATCGTATTGAGCAATTTCTTGATGAAGTGCTGGGGGATGCTATTAGGTGAATGGTTCGCTGAGCATGAAGTCTGCAGTCCTACCCTGCATTATAGTCTTGTCTCAGCGGGGTTACAAAATGAAGTTTTTCCGGAGAGATTAAGAAATCATTTTTTGCTACAAAAGTGCTTGCCAATCCTAAAACTGAGCCATTCTCAAGCGTTTTTGGTAAGGAGGAGTAAGCCATTCGTAAGTGGAAGAATTGTCTTCAAAGAATTCATCCGCATAAGTGAAATGAAGTCTTTCAATTTTCTGATCATTAATTACGCCGGCGCGACTCAGTTTCATTGCGTAATTGTATAAGTTGTACTGGCCACAAGCCTTAATCTCAATAATGATGGAAATATGGTGAGGCATGAATTGAAGGGGGGAACATGTGCTTATGTTCTTTTTATGGTAAAATGAACCCATGCCGAAAATAACAATTCAGGATTTTCTTAAGAAAAAAGCAGAAAAGCAAAAGATTACCATGATCACTGCTTATGATTATCCGTTCGCAAAGATAGTTGATGAAGCAGGGATTGACGGAATCATTGTTGGTGACTCAGTTGGCATGGTTGTTCAGGGTCTTGAAAATACGCTCCATGTGACAATGGACGAGATGATTTATCACACTAAGATCGTCTCAAGGGCTGCTCAGAATGCGATGGTTATCGGAGACCTGCCTTTCATGTCATATCAGACAAGCATTGAGGACTGCATAAAGAATGCGGGAAGATTCCTGAAAGAGGCGGGTGCAACCGCTGTCAAGATAGAGGGAAGCGCTGAAGTGGCTGGACATATACGTGCGCTTTCAAAATCAGACATACCGGTCATGGCGCATATAGGCCTTACTCCTCAGTCCATTCACAGGATGGGAGGATATAAAGTCCAGGGAAAGACTGAAGAGTCTGCAAAAAGATTGTTGGAAGAAGCGCATGTTGCCGAGGACGCCGGTGCGTTTTCCCTCCTTCTTGAGGCTATCCCTATGGGACTCGCCAAGAAGATTACAGAGGAACTGTCAATCCCAACCATTGGTATCGGCGCTGGTCCTCACTGTGACGGACAGGTGCTTGTTCTGCACGATGTCATAGGATTGTTCGACAGATTCCTTCCAAAATTTGCCAAACGATATACAAACCTGAAAGATGAGGCTCTAAGGGCAATCAAAGCTTACAGAGAAGAAATAGAGAAGGGCATCTTCCCTTCCGATGAACAGAGCTTTAAATAGAATAATGACCCTATGAGACTCTTGTACCGGAACTATGAGATCAAATTCTGAGATGGAAAATACTATATAAAAACCTTTTGCCTTATCGATTGCCTGCAGTATAATTATACATCATTAATTGACACATCACAATATATAATGTATAATTTGTATCACTATGAGAGCATTAAAGAAAAAACCCATACAGATTTATATTGAACCTAAACAGGAGATGTTACTCAAGAGTCTCGCACAAAAAAAGCGGACCTCCAAGGCGGCAATAATACGTCTCAGTATCGATAACTATCTTAGCAAATTGCCTGTAGAAGAAGACCCTGCCCTTGGCATTATCGGATTGGGAAAATCAGGGAAGGGGGATATATCAAAAAAGCACGACACCTATCTTGTTCACTATACTTCTGATTATACGAATACGACCCATTCCATATCAGATGGTTTCCCATCAAAAAAGAAAAAGGCATAACGTATGGAAGATATTTTTATTGACACAGGCGGATGGGTTGCACTTGCCGATGAAGACGATGTTCATCATAAAGAGGCTACATATCTTTTTCCTTCCCTCCTTAAAACATGCAAGGGACTACTTACAAGCAACCTTGTAGTTGCTGAATCGTATATCCTTATCCTGAAAGAGCTTGGGCATAATGCAGCAGTTGCCTTTCTCGATAAGATTAATAGTAGTCCGAAAATTATACGTATTCATTCAAGTTATGATTTAGAGAAAGAAGCGGAGCAAATATTGAAGAAATTTAGAGATCAGGATTTCAGCTATACCGATGCTGTCAGTTTTTCGATAATGAAAACGCATAAGATAAAGAAGGCATTTTCTTTTGATAAACATTTTCAGACAATGGGTCTTACAAGGATACCTTAATAATGGAATTAATAAAGAAGATCAAGTCTAAAAAAGCAGATGTCGGTATCATCGGACTTGGATATGTCGGATTGCCGCTGGCACTCGAATTCTGCAGGGCAGGTTTTCCGGTTACAGGATTTGATATTGACAGCAAAAAAGTAGGTTTACTGAAACAGGGGAAAAGCTATATCAAGCATATTTCCAGTTCACGTATCAAGGAATGCTCTTCATCTTTTCAGCCGACATCAGATTTTTCAAGGCTCTCAGAAATGGATTGCATCATACTTTGCGTTCCCACTCCCCTTAACAAAAACCGCGAGCCTGACATGACCTATGTCTTTAATACAACGAAGACCGTTTCACGGTATCTCAGGAAAGGCCAGTTGGTAGTCCTTGAATCCACCACCTACCCCGGGACTACTGATGAAGATATGAGGGCAATTCTCGAGGAGACAGGGTTTAAGGCAGGAAAGGATTTCTCTCTTGCTTACTCACCTGAAAGGGAAGACCCGAACAATAAGGATTTTTCAACATCAACAATTCCAAAGGTTGTTGGAGGCTATACAAAGGGGTGCCTTTCGATTGCCAAAGCCCTTTATGATTCAATCGTTATAAAAACCGTGCCTGTTTCATCAACAAAGGTTGCTGAGGCAACAAAACTGCTTGAAAATATTTACAGGTCAGTTAATATCGCTCTTGTAAATGAACTTAAAATGCTCTTTGACAGGATGGGGATTGATATCTGGGAGGTCATAGAGGCCTCGAAAACAAAGCCCTTTGGATTTCAGGCGTTTTATCCAGGTCCCGGCCTTGGAGGACACTGCATCCCGATTGATCCTTTTTATCTCACGTGGAAAGCACGGGAATATGAATTTCGCACCCGTTTTATAGAGCTTGCAGGGGAAATTAATACCCTGATGCCCTATTATGTTGTTGAGAGGGTCGCTGCAGTTCTGAATAAATACGGAAAAGCCCTGAACAGTTCTAAAATACTCATCCTGGGAATGGCTTATAAGAAAGATATCGATGATCAGAGGGAATCTCCCTCGTTGAGGATTATCGATATTTTAAGGGAACATGGCTCAGAAGTTTTCTATAATGATCCGCATGTGCCTGTATGCAAAGGCCACCGCAATTATACTGACATAAGCTTACAGTCAGTTGATCTGACTGAGAAGATTTTGAAAAAGGCAGATATTATCCTTCTTCTGACCGACCACTCAGCTTACGATTATGCTTTTATTGAAAAAAATGCAGTTTGTATAGTGGATACCAGAAATGCCTTTGAGAAAAACAGAATCAAAAGCCGGAAAATTCATAAAGCATAATCCCTGCTTATCAGTTTTCTGGTCTAACAGCCTGACACTTTCTGTTTCAACACCGGAAAGGGGGATTTATGAAGAGCATTAAGATAATTTTTATATTTTTGTCTATCGCCCTTCTGATATCAGAAGGATTGCTCTTTGCCCAGCAAAAACAGAACTCCAAAAAGATACCTTCAAATATCATTTCCGAAGTAAGAGTTGAAATCGAAAAACTATATTCTGATGAGCCTGCAGATCGTGTTCTGGCTGCAATGCGATTAGGAGAAATGGGTGAAAAGGCAACTCCGGCCATACCCTTTCTAATAGATATATTGAGCGACACACAATCCGTCATTATTCAGACCGAAACCAAGAATATAGTAGCATCAACTTCTCCTGACAGAGAAGCTTTAACAGCGCTCGTAAATATAGGGAAACCCGCTGTACAACCCCTTATTGCAGTTGTTAAAGATAAGAACATAACTGTCCGTAAAAATGCTATTGAAGCGCTCGGTGAAATCAAAGACGCCCGTGCTGTTGACGCCCTTATTGTGTCCCTTAAAGACGAAAACCCTGATATCCGGAAGAATGCAGCAGAAGCGCTCGGCAAAATCAGGGATGTCCGTGCTATTGACGCCCTTGTCACTGCCCTCAAAGATAAAAAATCCTCTGTTCAGCAATCTGCAAATGCAGCGATAAGAAGCATTCTGCAGCAACTAAAAGATACCCGTGCAATAGAACCTCTCATTACACTTCTCAATCACGATGAGCCTGCCATAAGACGTTTTGCAGTAGAAGCATTGGGAGGCATACCCGATCCCCGTGTATCAGACCACCTGATTCTTGCGCTTAAAGATAATAATGCCGACGTCCGTGAAAGCGCTGCTGAGTCTCTAAGAAAAATAGGGGCCCCTGCAGTCGAACATCTCATTAAAACTCTAAGGGAAAATGATATAACCATCAGGGTCATCGCAATAAGAATACTCGGGGACATAAAAGATAACCGCGCAATAGAACCTCTCATCGATGTGCTCGAATTCAGATCCCGGAAACCGATACAGGAAGAAGCTCAATTGCGATATGAAGCAGCAAAGGCCTTGGGCAAAATGAAGACCATCAGTGCGATCCAGCCCCTTATCACTACGTTGGGAGATACTGATTCACATGTCAGGGAAAGCTCAGCGGAAGCGCTCAGAGGAATTGGAACCCCTTCAGTCCAGTATTTGATAGAAGCGCTTGAAGATGAAAACATACATATACGTGTGGGAGCTGTAATGCTGCTTGGAGACCTGCGGGACACCCGTGCCATGGAGCACCTTATCGATATGATGGCTACAGACTTTTTTAAGAAATCCTGGATGCTGCGCTCAGAGGTTGCAAAGGCTTTCGGAAAAATAGGAGACCCATTTGCAATCCAGCCTCTTCAGAAGCTTAGCAATGACAGAGATTCATATGTTCGGGAAATTGCAATATCAGCGCTTGAAGAGATCGAGAAAAAGGCTTCCGGGAAATAGCAAACTGCATACTTAACCATATAATTCAAACCATCTAATTTATATTGATTTTTCGGACATAAATGCTGTATATCAATGGCTATGCCGATAAGATCAATCATAAAGTTTCTGTTCATCGCGACCTTTGTCTTAACAGCTTTTGATTTCTTGTCATTTCATTCATTCGCTGCCTCAGAAAATCGATGCCTTGTATGCCATATGAATATTGAGAAGAATAAAAAAAATATACACCCTGCCCTGAAAAAAGGCTGTGAGACATGCCATGTTACAGAAAAAGACCTGGAACATCCAAAGCATAATAAGAGCATGAAGCTCCTGTATGATTTACCGGAACTTTGTTACAAATGCCACAAAGAAGCTAATTTCAAAGGAAAGCGCAGACATTCGCCTGTGGTAAAAGGACAGTGCAATATCTGTCACAATTCCCATTCATCGGATTCTGTTAAGTTACTTGTCAGCGATGCCCCAGAACTCTGTTATAAATGCCATGACAAAAAGAAATTTGAAAGAAAATATGTTCATACTGTGGCACTGCATAACTGCTTCAGAAGATGCCATAACCCTCACGCAAATGACAACCCTTTTCGCCTTCTTATGCCTGTAAATGAGATATGTGTGACTTGCCACAGAAATCAGGAAACAGGAAACCATATAGCAACTCTGCCGGGGGGATATATTCATCCTATGAGTGGAGTATCAGACCCAAAAAAACCATCAAAGGAGATGACCTGTGCAAGCTGTCATAATCCTCACAGCTCAAGCTTTGCAAAGCTATTTTATTCTAAAGGAAAATGCAAGAGATGCCATAAATATTACTGAATATTGACCTTTTTTCAATAAAGATATAGTAAACTTAAAATTAGAAGTGATTTATGAATAAATTCATCGCAATTTTTCTTATCCTTTCTTTAACAGGCTTCCACATGACAGGTTGTGCAACTACCAAAGCCAAGAATGGTACAGATAAAAAAATTGATACAAATGGGGAAAAGGTTGCAAACGGCACAAATGGTATCATCAAAAATAGTAATAGTAACGGTAACGGGAATGGAAACGGAAGAAATGGTTACGGAAACGGAAGGTTAGCGACTGAACAAAAACAGGCGCTGCGTGCTCTCGCAGGGGGGGTATTAGGGGTGCTGGTTCAGGGCACCACCCTGGGAGCGATAGCCGGAGCTTTCTGCGGAGACATTGTTAATCTCTTCGTTACCCCTGAGGCAAAACCACGGATTGAACCTGAAGAGGAGGCTAAAAGCAACGGTGACAGGGTTGCAAAACTTTTTATAGAGGAATTACAGGTCGATCCCCAAAGTGCAAAAAATGGTTCAAAGGTCGCGGCCAATGTCAGATATACTCTCTATCCTAATGTCCCTTCAAAACAGATTGTCATTACTGAAAAGATGACCCTGAAAAATGATAAAGAAGAGGTGGAACTTGTCAAGAGAGACATCCAGAGGACCCAGGGTGAATACACTTTCACAATACAATTCACGGTACCGGAAGGTATATCTAAAGGCGATTACACAGTCCTTACAACCATATCTACCGGAGACTATTCAAAAAAGGCAAGATCAATAATTAAGATCATATGATCTTCCGACCGTAATAAATAGTAACCCGCTCTTAATTAGAGTCTGCTTTATTAACTGTTAAACACCCTCACCCTTGCCCTCTCCCCTTGTATGATAGAGGATAGGGTAAATTAACAATGAACTTAACCACGGGTGTGACAGACCGTACTCCCCTTGGGACTTTCGATCCCGT
>VGWX01000099.1 GCA_016873615.1 Nitrospira sp.
CGGTTTAACAACAAACCCGCCGATACAG
Source organism: Nitrospira sp. (assembly GCA_016873615.1). GTDB lineage: Bacteria > Nitrospirota > Thermodesulfovibrionia > Thermodesulfovibrionales > SM23-35 > VGWX01. The sequence continues at coordinate 29 of VGWX01000099.1, forward strand.
AAGGGCGGGGATACCCCGCCCCTACTTCCCAAAATATTGCTCGTAATTTCCGGATTGTACAACAATCTTTGCTTCAGGAAGGAGCAATTATTAATAGCATTCTACTGCCGGACATTTTTCCCGATGGAAAAAGCCGCCCCAAGATAGGCTCCAACTTTATGATAACTGCTTATCCTCCAAATACTCAGATTGACTGTCCATAACTTCTATCCCAATTATACCATTCGTCAGATATGCACACTTCAGGATGAAGTAAAACCGGAATAATTCTTCCTCCTGCCAACAGATGTGCTATAAAAGAGATAGGGTAAAGGCAGGAGAGCTCACTGCCCGACTCCTTATGAAAGAACATGGGGTCAGACTTGCCAGGCTGTTGAAAAACTCGTCGCATGTCATTGCGAGGAGCAGTTTCTGCGACGAAGCAATCTCTAACCCATTGATTTTATTAAAGGCAAGATTGCTGCGCTTCGCTCGCAATGACAGAAAAAAGACTTTTTCAACAGCCTGTTGCTTATTGACATTTACATGGCCTATCAGCATATCGATATTTGTACCTGTATTCAACATAATCGGATAGATGTTTGCTGCACACAGTTGCAGGTGATATAGACGTTACGGTATATCTGTAGACAGGAGTGAGAAAATCGAAGATTACCGACTTGACATATGAGCAACAACAAATTGCCGATAGAAATTTTAGTCAGGTGGTAAGAGCATTTCATCAGGCTTAGAGTTGTTCTTCTTTTTTCCTGGCTACCTCTATGTCAAGTACATATTGTTTCACATGCGCCCTGAAGAACCTTTTAATATAATCCAAGTTCAGTTCCATTCCTTTCCAAATCTCATTATCATGTGCCTTGCAACTATGTGAAAAGGGATTTCCTGCAGAATCGCATAAAGGTCAACAAAATCTCTTTTCACCCCCCTTTGATTTATAGCAATCACCTTCATCGACGCGATATCGAGTATTCCGGCCAGCATAGCTTGCCCCAACCTGACAGATTTGGCAATAAAAGGATACTCATATTTAAAGAAGGAGACCTTGACTCTTTCTATCTCCAGAGTCAGGCTGCCTTCTTCTTCTGATATGACCTGATAAACTTTGAGTAATTCTTTGCCGCGAGTGGTACCATAAAGTGCAGGAAATCAGCAAAATATCTTATATATCTTCAGATTCCTGCTGCTACGGGTATGCAGCAACATTAAAATAAGAAATTGCAGAAATGCCGGATGATCCTTTAAAATCATCTATGCGAGAGTGGCGGAACTGGCAGACGCGCTGGCCTTAGGAGCCAGTGGGTGACCGTAGGGGTTCGAGTCCCCTCTCTCGCACCATCAAGAGACACGAGATCAATATGACAAGTCCGATCCTGGAAAAGGATACAGAGATTCATTTTCCGCATTTTATGATCCTGAAGGCGTCTGCAGGTTCGGGTAAAACACATACCCTCACAGAACGTTTTGTCCAGTTTATCCTGTCGGAGAAAATCCCGCGCAACAGCTTACGGAATATCCTTGCTGTTACTTTCTCAAATAATGCAGCAAAGGAGATGAAGGAGAGGATACTCTTCTGGCTGAAATCTGCCTTTTTTGATGATGAAGAACATATGACAGAACTCCTGCAAATTGTATCTCTCGACAGGGAAAGAATTATAGGAAAGGCAGGGGAGTTAATAGAAGAGATACTTGATAATTACTCTGACTTTCAGGTAAAGACCATAGACAGTTTCATGACAACCGTATTCAAAACATCCGCGATAGATTTCGGCTACAATCCGGAATTCGAGATCCTTTTAAGCATTGATTCCCTCATGGAGTATTCTTTTGACCGCTTCCTGAGAAATGTACGTGAAGGAACAGAAGAGGCAGAGCTTTTTGAACGTATTATCCGGATAATACTCGATCAAAAAGTTGAAAGCTCTGCCTTTCCATGGGATCCTTCAAAGACCCTTCTTGAAGAGGTGAAAAAGATCTACAGAAAACTCGCCTCAACCGGCGGAGAAATAAGGATACAGGATTTCTCATCAGACTTGCAGCTTTCGAAGGAAAAAATCAGGATGGCAATGTATGGAATAGAGGATATGATACTTCAATCAGGATTAGAACGGAATGCGAAATCTTCTTTTGCAGGCATCCTCACTCTGATTGCGGAAGACAGATTTGCTGATATTATCGGCAAAGGAATTAAAACCCCGCCGGTGAAGAAACCGCTAAGCGGTCAAACTGCTCTGGAAGTTTCCTATGAAAGGATAGCAGACCGGTGGGCAGAGGCCGGCAACCTTATCAGGGAATATACCGCTTTCTATTCACGCTCTTATTATCAACCGTACCTGAAAGTCTATGAGGAATTCCGCGAAGCTATTGAGAAGGTGAAGAAACAGCAGGGGAAGATATTTATTGAGGATATCAACAGGTATCTTGCCGAATATCTGAGCATGGAGATCGTACCTGAAGTCTACTTCAGGATAGGTGAAACCATTTTTCATTTCCTTATCGATGAATTTCAGGATACTTCACCTATTCAGTGGAGAAACCTCTCGCCGCTCCTTGAGAATTCTCTTTCGCAGGGTGGAAGTCTTTTTGTCGTGGGAGATACCAAACAGGCTATTTACGGATTCCGTGACGCAGACTATACCATCATGAAGGATACCGAGACCACGAACCCGTTCCCCTCTGCGGAACACATGGTCAGGGAACTCGGCACTAACTACCGGAGCCTGCAAAAGATACTCGACTTCAGTAAAAAGGTATTCAAAGGGATTGTTCCGGCAAATGATAAATACAGGGAAGCTGGAGACAAGAGTGGTCTGACCGATTATGTCCAGACAGTTAGAGAGGGGCGAAAGAGCACAGGATATGCAGAGGCGGCCACATATGAAAGGGATAATGAAAATCCTGTTGAGCGGCAAAAGATACAGGATCTTGTTCAGGAATTTCGGACAAGAGGGTTCAGTTACAGGGATATCGCTGTTCTGACACAGAAGAATGAAGATGCTGTCAGAGTGACTACATGGCTGAACGAAAAGGATATCCCTTTTATCTCATATAGCAACCTCGATATACGAAGGAGGAAGATCACAGGTGAGATAGTCGCTCTGCTGAACTTTCTCGATTCGCCTCCTGATGACCTCTCCTTTGCAACCTTTATCCTCGGCGATATTTTTAGGAGCATACTCAGGAAAGATTCCACAGGAATTGATACAGAAGAACTTAGGGAATTCTGTTTCAGACAGAAAGACAGACCGCCTCTGTACAAATCTTTCCAGAAGGAATATGGCAGTCTCTGGAGTAGATATTTTGCAGGACTTTTCAGGTCATCAGGCTATTTCCCTTTATATGACCTTGTTACAGAGGTATTCAGTGTCTTCAGGGTTTTTGAGACGATGGAGTATGAAGAGGCTGCATTGGTTAAGATACTTGAGGCTGTCAAGGAGTTTGAAGGCGCCGGATATAACAGCCTCAGGGATTTCCTCGATTTTGCATCTGATGGCGACAGCAGCGAATCCGAGTGGAACATGGATGTGCCAAAGGATGTGGACGCTGTAAAGGTTATGACTATCCATAAGTCCAAGGGCCTGGGATTCCCTGTTGTCATAGTCCTGCTTTATGAAGACCGGAACAGGGGGTTCGATTATTTTTTAGAGGGAGATGAAGACCGGATCCGCCTGCTGAAGATTACGCAAAAAATACTGATCAGCAATCCTGATTTTGAACCTCTTTACAGCGAAGAGGCATTAAAGGATAAGGTCAACAGGCTCAACAGCCTGTATGTTGGTTTTACCCGGGCAGAGGAAGAACTCTATGTCATAGGCGTTAAAGGAAAAAAGGAAAGCTATCCTCTGGATATTCTTCCGGAAAACTATTTTCCTCCATCAGCAAGACCTGAAAGGCAGGAAGTTGCATGTAAAAAAAACCATGAAACATTGCCTGTCCTGCATCTTCACTGGCAGGTAGAAATTCAGATCCGCTCTGATCAGATTATGAGTATCGCAGAAAAGCGCAGAGGTGAGTTCATCCACAGGGCGCTCTATTTTGTTGAATACATGGCGGATGGATTTGAAAAGGAACTTGAGGAGATCATAAGACAGGTGAAGGCCGGGACAGGCGCAGACTATTCTGCTGATGAGATAAAGGATACCATTCTTGCATTTCTCAATTATAAAGAGATAAGAGGATATTTCAGCAGGCAGGCAGGCAGGACAGTCCATAGGGAACAGGAGTTTTCTGACGGGGAGGGCAGTCTGTTCAGAATGGACAGGGTTATCATTGATAAAGACAGAATCACAGTTATTGACTTTAAAACAGGAAGTGATCAAGAAGCAGAAGAAAAATACAGGGTTCAGATGAAGACCTATCTGAAAATCCTGAGGGAACTATATGACGGTAGAAATGTCGAAGGCATAATCGCCTATGTGGATATTAAGGCGATAAGGAAAATCAACTGAACACTGTTATTATTAAGCCTGAACAGAATCTGATTGATGAAATCATTTCTTATCTGAAATATACGGGTAAGGATTTCTCTTCAAACCTTGTTGTCTTTCCGGGCAAGAGGCCTTCTCATTTTCTACGGAAGGCTATTGCCGGAAAGATAAAAGGCAGTTTCATTCCTCCGTCTGTCTTTTCAATGGATGAATTTATGGATTCTGTATATGAAGGAATGCATTCAAAAAGGAAACTGGAGACTATTGATGCGGTTGCCATTCTCCATGAAATTAACAAAAAGGCATTCAGACCGGTAGGAGGCGATACATTTCTTCCGCTCGACAGCTTCTTCCCGGTAGGTCTGAAGATCTACCGTGATATCGAGGAACTCTCAATAGAAGGCATTAAACCGGTTATGGTAAAACAGATCGAGCCCTTTACCGGTGAAGTTATCCCTGAACATACCCTGAAAAGACTGCAGTCGTTATCCTTCCTCTATGAGGAATTCTATAAGCTCATCGAAGAAAGAGGAAGATCAACAAGATCTGTGAGATACAGAGCAGTATCAGAGGGCGTCGCTCAATCAGGCTTAGATTCATATGAGCGTATAATCTTTGCAGGATTCTATGCCCTCACAAAATATGAAAAGGTCCTGTTCAGAAAACTGCTCGAAAAGGAGAAAGCCCTTTTGATCTTTCAGGATGGCACGGGATTAGAGGAGAAACTGAAAGACCTGGGTATAACCTTTGAAAAAGCTGAAACAGATGCAGCATTGCCGGAGATACACTTTTACAGCAGCCCTGATACCCATGGACAGGTCTTTGCGCTGAACAGGGTAATTGAGGAGAAGGAAGATAAAAAAGGGCTACTCAGTGAAAAGACGACGATAGTCCTTCCCTCTTCAGAAACCCTTTTCCCTTTGCTGCGTCAGGCGCTCCCGGTTTTCAGCGAAGACAGCTACAATATCTCGCTCGGTTATCCCATGCAGCGCACGCCGATCTTCGGGTTCATCAATAATCTTATGGAACTCATAACCTCTATGGATGAAGGACGCATCTACATCCCTGATTATCTGAAATTTGTCCTGCATCCGTACACAAAGAACATCTACTTTAAAGACAATGCGGAAGTAACCAGGATTATGTTCCATTCCATAGAAGAGGAGATTACGAAGTACAGAACAAGGACATTTGTGACCCTGACAGAGATAGAAGAGGACAAAGACCTGCTGGATCAGGTCATGAAAAAGATGCCTGCCGGAGAAAAAGGCATATCCAGAGGCCGTATAAAAGAGCATTTAAAGACGATCCATCGGAACACCATAGAGATATTCCTCTCTTTTGAAAATATAGGAGATTTCGCAGGAAAATGCACTGAACTGCTCACATATATTTATAACCACAGCACTGCAAGGATGCATCCGCTCTTCTATCCATTCTCCGAGTCTTTCCTGAGGCTGCTGGATACTCTCGCGGTATCGGAAATGAAAAACCTTGCCTTCATGGAAACAGGCAGTTATTTTACATTTTTCAGGAAATATATCATGACAGGTTATACACCTTTTGAAGGAACTCCGCTACGTGGACTGCAGGTCCTTGGTTTTCTTGAGACGAGGAATATAAAATTTGACACGGTTTTTGTTCTGGATTCGAATGAAGAGACGATCCCTGATGCCAGGAAAGACGATACATTGCTGCCGTTCAAGGCACGCCAGATACTCGGACTTCCAACGTATGTGGATCGCGATAAACTTGCTGCATACTATTTCGAAACCCTTCTGAAAGGAGCGAAAGAAGTACACCTCTTTTTCATAGAAAATGATAAAAAGGAAAAATCAAGGTTTGTAGAACATCTTCTATGGGAAAAGCAGAAAAAGGATAAGACAGCTGATGCAAAAAAGTATCTCCAGTCTGTTCAGTATAAGGTCAAACTTGATAATCCGGCGCCGCAGGAAATCGCAAAAACTGAGGATATGCTTATCTATCTGAAGGACTTGCGATATAGCGCTACCGCGCTCGACAGATACCTTAACTGTCAGCTCCGGTTTTATTATTCATATGTTCTGAGACTTGACAGGAAGGAAGAGGTATCCGGCGATATTGAAAGGGTTGATATAGGAAAATTTGTACACAAAACCGTCTCGGAATATTTCTCAGTAAGAAAAAGACGCCGCTTGCGATTGAAAGACATTAATACAGAAGAGATGGATCTGCTTGTAGATAAACTGTTTGAATCAGAATATGGGAAAAATCCATCCGGTGCGCTTTATCTCTTAAAGATCCAGATCAGAGATCATCTGAAAGCATTCCTTGAAAGATATTGCCTGCCTTTAATAAAAGAAGAGCAGGTAACTATTCTTGATGTTGAAAAGGATATCGAGATTTCAGCAGACTCCTTCAGGCTCAAAGGACGTCTCGACAGTATAGAAAAACGCGGAGGGAAAACTTATATTATTGACTATAAAACCGGTTCAAATACCAACCGTCTTAAGATCAATCTCAATAAACTTGACGCAGGCAACCAGGACTCCTGGAATGAGGCTATCGGCAGCCTCCAGCTGCCGTTCTATATTATGCTCTATGCAGAAAAGACCGGTGTGCAGATAAAGGACCTGAACGGTCTGTTCCTGCTTCTCGGAAGGACAGTTATTAATAAGGACATTGAACTTCGACTCTTTGAGGATGGAGATGAAGAACAAACCTTTGAGACGCTTAAAGCAGTTATCCTTCATTTACTGAAGGAGATCGTTGACCCTGTCCATACGTTCAAACCAGCTCAGGATAAAAAAGCCTCCTGCCCTGACTGTAACTTCAGATATATCTGCGGT
>VGWX01000100.1 GCA_016873615.1 Nitrospira sp.
AAACGCCGCGGGTTGAGAAACTTTCTTTTACCGCTACAAGCAAAGTATTACCAATAACTAAAACAGATAAAGTAAAAATGTACGTTTTTTCTGTGCATCTCAAGGATTTTGCCCAAGCCTTTCAAAAGCATGGCAATCTTCTCTTTGCCGGCAATATCAGATATGGGCTCAAAGGGGAGAACGCTGGCAAAGTTAGAGATGGTATTAATGATACCCTCTCAGAACACGACGAAGAGTTTATTTTTTCACACAATGGCATCACAATGGTTTCACAAAAATTGAGCAGGAATGGCAAGAGAATTACACTTTTCGAGCCAAGTGTGGTCAATGGTGCTCAGACCATTACATACATCGGTCAAAAGTGGCTCAAGAAAATAGATAAGACTAAGGCGGAGGTGTTAGTTAAACTGATTGAAGTCCGCCCCCAGGCTTCATTTGAAGAATTGGAAACAGATATTGCAATACGGAGCAATACGCAGATTAAGGTGGACTTCAGTGATTTAATAGTGAGCGAACCATCGCTTGTCACTCTTCAAAAACATCTCTTGAGAAAACACATTTATCTTGAACGGAAAAAAGGTGACCAAGCGCCCTCTTCAGCATTGCTGCGCATAACGAAAGAAAGACTTGTTCAGATACTGGCGTGTCTAAATAAGGAACTGGGACCGACTGCGCCTAAGCGCCTTCAGGAGTTGTTCAAAAAACATCACGCTGTGGATTTAATAAGAAATTATGTTGACGAGAATAAGGTGAATGATATTGTCGGGCTAATTTGGCTTTATGATCTGATAAGGCGTGTAATTAATAGTTTTGCAAACAAAACTAGCAGGAAGCGGGGGCAAATAGCAACATACGCAATATTTACTGCAACAGCGAATGCTCTAAAAAAAGCAGGAATTTGGAATTCCATAGTAAGCCAATTAGCTACTCAAGAAGATTATCTCAATTTTGAAAAAAATGAAGATGTGGAAATGCTCATTAAAGCTTGTCGAGGTTATATGCTGAAAATTTCAAAAAAAGCCAGAAGGAACGAGCCAGCATTCTATAAAAATAGAGAACAAACACAAGAAGCAATTAATAAAGTTCTGAAGAAGATTATGAAAACCGCAAGAAATATATAGTCAACATGAGTGCCACATTCTCATCATATAAGCATGAGCGAGATAGAAACCTTATCTGCCAATGAACTTTAATACGATCAGGTCAGAGGGGGCTTTAATAGCGTCAGATTTGCTGTCTGCGATTCAGTCAGGGGAAGCCCTCGGCCAAAAGACTTCTGATTTCGGGCTTGATGGCAAGATTAGGCTGCTTGACGAGGTTGCTGCGTGCTGGTCTGATGCAAAGGCTTATTGGATGGCTTTCCAGCATGGCCTCAATAGAATCAAAGAGGGCGATACCGCTGCTACTGTTACAAGAGAACAGTGGATACTCCCTCTTCTGAGAACATTTGGTTTCGACAAGATTACCTTTGCAAAAAGTGCAGCTCTGGTTGGTGGAGAGACTTATTTCATATCCCATCGTCTCGGGGATGGGGAAAACGGATTACCAATATATATCGAGGGAGCGAGGAATGAACTTGATAGGCGGCCTCCAACCGGAAGGCCAAGAATTTCTCCTCATGCTCTTGTCCAGGAGTATCTCAACCGCACCGATCATCTCTGGGGGATTGTAACAAACGGTCTTCAGTTCAGGATCCTCCGTGACTCAGAACGCCTGAGCCGTCCGGCTTATCTTGAATTCGATCTCCAGCAGATCATGGAAGGTGAGCATTTTGCTGAATTCCAGGTTTTTTATCGCATAGTTCATCGCAGCCGCTGGCCTAAAGATATCGAGACGGCATCCGAATGCCTCCTTGAACAATATTATCAGCAGGGAATAGAAACAGGCGGGAGGGTCAGGGAACACCTTAGAGACGGTGTTGAACAAGCCCTTAGAATATTTGGGAATGGTTTTCTCTCTCACCCGGAAAACCATGTATTGAGACAGAACATTAAGGAAGGCAAACTTGATGCCTCTGATTATTATCGGCAACTGCTTCGACTGGTCTATCGCTTTCTGTTCCTGATGGTTTCTGAAGAGCGGAACCTCGTTGGCCCTGATCCAGAAAATGACCACTTTCGCAAGATTTATGATCATAACTACAGCATTTCGCGCCTGCGGGAAAAAGTGGAACGTCCTGTAAATATGGACGAGAAATTCTGGGATCTGTGGGAAGGGGTTAAACAGGCATTTAAATTTTATAGTTATGAAAACTTTGGCGGCAAGATCGGCATAGCTCCGCTTAACGGTGACCTATTCGGGCCTCGTGCAATGCCGAATCTTGAAAATGCTTTTCTTTATAATCGAGACTTTCTCCGCGGTTTCGCACACCTTTCTATTTTTAAAGACAACAGATCTTGCCGCCGCATCAATTATGCTCATCTTGATGTTGAAGAGCTTGGTTCCGTTTATGAAAGCCTTCTGGATTATCATCCGATAAGCAAGGATAAGGATGGCACCTTAACTTTTGAGCTTGCCTTTGGGACGGAGCGTAAATCAACGGGATCGTACTATACACGGCCTGAACTTGTTCAGGAGCTTATCAAGAGCGCTCTCGTTCCGGTTATGGAAGAGCGATTGAATAATGCCAAGACAAAAGAAGAAAAAGAAAAGGCACTTCTTTCAATGAAAGTTTGTGACCCTGCAGCCGGTTCAGGTCATTTTCTTCTGGCTGCTGCAAGAAGGATTGGAAAAGAGCTTGCAAAGGTTCGAACCGGAGAAGACCAGCCGACACCTTCAGACTTTCGTCTTGCCGTAAGAGATGTTATTCAGCATTGCATTTATGGTGTTGATTTGAATCCTCTTGCTGTTGACCTCTGCAAAGTTGCGCTCTGGCTTGAGGGACACAACAGAGGATATCCTCTCACGTTTTTAGATCACAGGATCAAGTGTGGTAATAGTCTGATAGGCTTGGACAAATTGGAAAGGCTTAAAGATGGTATCCCCGATGATGCCTTTAAGCCTGTAACAGGAGATGACAAAGAAGTAGCGAAAAAAATCAAAGCGAGGAACCGCCAGGAAAGAAAAGATTGGGAAAAGGGATTCATGCAACTTCCTTTTGACGTTGAAGATAAACTTGTATCAGATCTCAAATCTTTTGCAGAACAAGCACAATCAATTGATGCAATCTCGGAAAAATCTCCTGAAGATGTGAATAAAAAGCAGGATCAATATGAAAAGATCAGGGCAGATGAAAGATGGTGGAAAGACTGGACAGCAGCAAATATATGGACGTCAGCCTTTTTCTATCCCCTGACAAAAATCGCAGACCCTGCGATTCCTACTCATGAAAAACTCATGAATTTCATGTTGAACCCCAAGGCGGCTCACGGGCAATTGATCGGTAAAATAAATGCACTATCTGCAAGGCATCGCTTTTTTCACTGGCCGTTGGAGTTCCCTGAGATTGCTAAGGCAGGAGGCTTCGATATTGCGCTTGGCAATCCACCGTGGGAGAGAATTAAACTCCAGGAACAAGAATTTTTTGCAACGAGAGACCCTGAGATTGCGAATGCTCCAAATAAAGCAGCGAGAACAAGACTAATAAATAAACTTGCCGAAACTAATCCTGATCTCCTGATCAATTTTGAGGAAGCCAAACATGATGCCGAGTCCGATAGCAGGTTTGTAAGAGAAGGAGGGAGATATCCGTTAACTGCGGTGGGAGATGTGAATACCTACGCATTATTTTCTGAATTGTCCAGAGGCATTATTTCTCCTATAGGGCGTTTAGGAATTATTGTTCCAACTGGGATAGCGACTGATGATACTACAAAGAATTTTATTGCAAATATTATGAATACAAAATGTCTTATCAGTATTGTTGGTTTTGAAAATGAAGCGCGAATATTTCCCACAGTACATAATGCTTTCAAATTTTGTGCCTTAACCATTGGGGGCAATGAAATAGATATCGAGGAAGCAGACTTTGTTTTTCTCTGTCGATATTTTGAACATTCTGGTGAAGAAGAGAGACATTTTAGCCTCTCCGTCAATGATATAGCATTGATTAATCCAAATACTTACACTACACCAATATTTCGAACGAAGAAAGATGCTGAACTCGTTAAGAAGATATATGAAATAGTTCCTGTGTTGATTAATGAAAAAGAGAAAACCAATATATGGAATATATCCTTTCTGAGAATGTTTGATATGGCTAATGACAGTGAGCTTTTTCTCAATAAGTCGGTAGAAGGTGCAGTTCCTCTTTATGAAGCTAAGATGATTCATCAATTTGATCATAGGTTCTCCACATATCAGGATGCAACACAAGAACAGTTGAATGCAGGGCGTTTACCTCAAACAACTCCACATCAAAAACAAGACCCTAATTTTGAAGTGCTCCCAAGATACTGGATCCCTGCATCAGAAGTGTTATTGCGCTTGGGCAACTGGGATCATCGCTGGTTGATTGGCTTTAGAAATATTACTAGTAGTGTTGTTGAGAGAACATCTATTTTTAGTTTTATGCCACTCGTTGCAGTTGGCCATAGCATACCTTTAATTTTTATCTCAAAAGATTTTATTACAAAAGCATTATGTTTACTTAGCAACTTCAATATTTTAGTACTTGATTATATTGTTAGACAAAAGATTGGAGGCAATAATTTAACCTTTTTTATTCTCAAACAATTGCCGGTTTTGAGACCAGAAGACTATCAAAACTCTGAAATTGAATTTATTTCTGGCAGAACTCTTGAGTTGGTGTATACGGATTATCATATGAGACCACTTGCTGAAGACATGGGTTATGATGGGCACCCTTTCAAGTGGGACGAAGAACGCAGGGCGATACTTCGTGCGGAACTCGATGCTTTTTACGCAAAGCTTTATGGCCTTACACGCGATGAACTTCGCTATATCCTTGATCCTCAGGATATTTATGGCCCAAACTTCCCCGGAGAGACCTTTAGGGTTCTAAAGGAGAAAGAAATAAAACAGTACGGCGAATACCGCACCCGCCGCCTTGTACTTGAGGCTTGGGATAGATTGTTTGGGGAGAAGTAGACAGTCGAAAAGACAGGATATGGTTAAGAAGATTAAAAATAAAAAGTCAAAGAAGAAGATGCAGCTTTCTGAGGAAGCCCTTGACAAGAAGATCGCTGACGTTCATGAAGGGCGCATGCAGGAATTAGATACTTCTTTCCAAGAAGCCGTCCAGTCAATTACTGATATTTTCAGCAAGTATAGTATTCAGGATATTGCAACGGCACTATTTGTATCAAGCCTATGGCTGCCAAATATCGCGAGCGGCATAAAACATCAGTTGTTATTATCGATCTTTGTATCGATAGAGCCAGAATCTTTTTCAAAAGATAACAAAATCATATCTTATTCTGATTTTGAAAAGTTTATGAAGCAAATATATCCTCTTTTACCAACTTTTTTTATGCTTGAGGACTATATACCAGAGACAGATTGGGGAGATGTTAAATTTTTCCATAATGAGCAAATATATAAGATTTTTTACGGTCAGGAATTATCAAATGTCTATGACTATCTCATTTTATTTCAGATGTTATATATACACTTCGACGAGGAATACTTGAAGGTATCTGGCAGGTCGCCAATACTTGAATTACAGCATTGTTTAAAACTTCAGGACATAATAATTTCGGAAATTTCTTCTCAGGCCACTTCTGATGCTTTATCGGCAATAGAGCCTGGTCATATTGAAATCCCTCAGGAAACTTTCTGGGAAAATGCTGTTGGTTTTTACACCAGATTCAGACCTGAAAGTTATTTCGGTAAAGCTTTCTTGCAAAACTTCTCTATGGAGTTAGGGGAATGGTCTCGTGAATATTTAACCTCGGAAAAGTTTCAAGATATGGTTTATCGTGGAAAAGTAGTCCCGAGTTATTTCCTACATCATAAAGGCCAGTATTTACTCGTGCTACCAAGGCGAAGTTCTTCAATCCTTTTTGATGTATGGGCCGCCATTTATAGAGAACATAATGAGAAGGTTGGCGAAAAAAGCATATCTTATTCTATGCGCATCGGAGGAGATTTATATCGTTATATAAAAACAAGATTGAACTCCAGTTTCTTACGACCGTTGGTCAGTGCTGTATTACCTGGTGGTACACCGCATGACACGCTTTTTTCAACTGCATTTATATCGAAAGACAGACTTATATTACTCTACGTTACAAGCCCTGCTTATTCACGCAAAATCATTGAGAAAGAATTGGAAGAAATTGCTCCAAGACTTAATGAGGCTATGAAACTTTTTAGCGCATCCCCATTAACAATATCACTGCCTCTTGAAAAAGGAAATGTGCAATTTAAGTCAAGGCCTGATGGTGATTTAAAGCCGGAATTATTTGTTGTGATTCCTCAAGTATCAACAGAAATGTTTTCATTATCCGTTCCTACTTCTCTTCCTGGGAATTTGATTTTTATGGATCAACTATTAGGTATCGTGGATGAAATAGATGAAGTTGACACTTTTACCGGGTTTATCGAGTATCGAGAAGAGTACGATAAATATATGCAACCTGTAATGGTCAGTCCACTCGATATTTTTGGCTCTTATAAAAGTTCACTCGGAATCCTCATTGAGGGCGCTGCAGATTACGATTTTATATCACTTGACCCCCATTGGGGATCTAATTTGCGGTATAAAACGCTTACAGAGTTCTGGAAAGTATATCCAGAGAAGCATTTCTTCGATCACCCCAGAAGTTGGAGGGTAAAAAAGGAGACAGAGACAAGAGTCAGATTAGAGGCAAGAGGATATTTTGGCGCTGCGTTATATTGCAGGGTTGGACGAGCACACGTATTCCTTAATGCCCCATTCGACAGTATGAACTATGAGCAAGGATTATTGGCAAACTTGCTCATGGAATGTCTCGAGGACACTCTTTCTGTAAATAAAGACGTGCTTGAAAAACACCAATTCATCAAGGCCTGTGATCAGCTTCAGGTTCTTTTCTTCCCGAAGTCTCTCGTCGAGGGGAATGAGAAGTTTAAGCATTTAAAACATCTCGATCCCCACGAAGGATTTTGGCGAAGTGATTATGGATTCCCCTATAAATCTTTTTATGGTATCCGACTTGTTTTTAATGACAAACTTCTCTCTAAAGCCTTTATAGAGGCCAAGGATCGTTCAATTGAGATAGATTTGTTGAATGAGTTTCTTTTCCAACTCGATATGATTGCCCCGGACCTAAA
>VGWX01000101.1 GCA_016873615.1 Nitrospira sp.
TTTGCGGCTACTACCCTTGGATTCAAACCGCAGGAGTTGATTTTTCTTTATCTTGTTGTTCAGTCAACAGCCCTTCTGGGTTCTTTGGTCATGGCAAAGCCAATTGATCTATGGGGACCGAAAAAGGTCGTTGTCCTGTCACTCCTTATGTGGTCATCTGTTGCCATTCTTGCCTTCTTTATTCAGACAAAAACCCATTTCTGGATGCTTGCTTCATTGGCCGGACTTGGACTTGGAACAGTCCAGGCAGGTTCACGGGCCTTTTATACCCAGTTTATCCCGGAAGGAAGGGAAGCTGAATATTTTGGTGTTTATTCTTTGGTTGGTAAATCATCTGCTATTCTCGGGCCATTGGTCTTTGGGTATATGTCGACAACATTTGGCAGTCAAAGGCCTGCTATACTTTCAGTAGCTGTATTTTTTATCATTGGTTTAGTAATCCTGAAATTTGTGAGAGGAGGCGGACCGAATATCCGATGACAAAAAAACATCTTGGACAACACTTTCTTTATGATCCTTCAATAATTGAAAAGATTATTGAGGCTGCGGATCTTCATCCTGAGGATCTTGTCGTTGAGATAGGGCCTGGACCGGGTAAAATGACAAGGATGCTGTCTGGAAAGGCAGAGCAGGTCATTGCAATTGAACTTGACGATAAATTGTATGAAATATTAAAGACCGGGCTTGCCGGTTACAGTAATATCCAGCTAATACATGGAGATGCCCTTGAATATCCTTACGAGAACCTTCCTGAGTTCAAAGTTGTTGCGAATATACCTTACTATATTACTACTCCCATTATCTTCAAACTCCTCGATGCAAGAAAATGCCTCAGTACTATAACTCTGACTGTCCAGAAAGAGATTGCAGAGAGAATAGTGGCAGGGCCTGGCGGCAAAGATTACGGTGTGCTTTCGATAATGGTTCAGTATTATGCAAAACCAAGCCTTAAATTCATGATACCTAAAGAGGCATTCAGACCGGTCCCAAAGGTTGACTCTGCTGTTGTTCATATCAGAGTCCTTAAGGAACCATCTGTTTATGTGAAAGATCAGGAATTTTTCTTCAAGGTGGTAAAAACTGCTTTCTCCCAAAGACGAAAAATGCTCTCAAATTCACTAAAAAGTATAAGGTTAGATGTGACTGAATGGCTGGATAAGGCGGGGATAGATCCGCAGAGAAGACCGGAAACACTGAGTATCGAGGAATTTGCACGTCTTGCGGATATGCCGCTTTGATTTTCTTATAATTATCATGTTAACATGATATACATTAATTAACAATTGTTAACAAATGGTATTTTAGTTAACATCTATAACATATTAAAAGTAATAAATAAAACATTAATATAAAGGCAGGATTTATGAAAGATAGTGAATATATTTCGATTGCTCAATTCGCTAAAATTCTGGGAATCAGTAGAATTGCCGTATACCAAAAAATCAAAAAAGGGCAAATAAAAGCCATACGAATTGGAAGAAGTTTTGCAATCCCCAAGAAATACATGACTGATGTTACAGGCAAGACAATAAGCGAAAAAGATAAAAAGATAATTGATGAAGCTGTTAAAAAGACATTTCAGGAATATGGGGAATTATTGAAGCTGCTGGGCAGAGAATAATGAATGATTAAAAGAATTACAGTAAAGGAAGTTGAACATATTACCTTTAACATGGCTCAGGAGCTTTTATCATTTAATGAACCTATCCCGGACTTTTCAACGCGCTCACCTAACATTTTAGAAAGTTGTTTGGCCACACCATTTCAGACTTTTGGAGGAAAGTTTCTGTATCCGTGGTTTTTAACAAGGGCAAGTATGCTGTTTTATCTCATGATTAAAAACCATCCATTTAAAAATGGCAACAAGAGAATTGCCGTAACAACGCTATTAACTTTTCTTTTTGCAAACAATAAATGGCTGGTAGCTGATATCCAGGAAATCTACAATTTCACGGTATGGATAGCTCAGAGTCCTGCACAATTTAAAAATGAAGCTGTGAAAGCAGCAGAGAAATTTTTGAGAACACATTTAAAAGAGATATAAAATTTATCTGTAAAAAATCAGTTCTCGTCCCATTAGACGATGTCAGGTCCATTATTGACTCCTTCTCAAATGTTTATTTCGGAAGAAAGAATAGGGTCAGGCTTGACTATTGACATTTGCCTTTCCGTCTTTCATAGTGGCGATCAGCTGTTCTGTGTCCCTTTTCAATTCTTCTTTCTCTTTTATGTGACGGGTGATTAGTGCAGGGTCTTTTCGTATATATCCGGCAATCTCCCTCCCACTGTAACCATATTCATGCGCTACAACGCTCAGCAGTTTCCTGCCGTGCGTTACACCCCTGTCCTTGCCCTTTTGCCTCATCTGTTTCAGCATTACCCCAAAAGTCTCTCCAATTGCAGATGCTATTTCTGTCAATGAGTATTCTTTTTCTTTTCTGCCCAACTTGATTGACGCCTCACACTTGCCCATAACGGTTTCTGCAAATCTTTCGTCTCCCAGTATTCTTTTATCGATGGTGCTGTAGATGTCTTCTTTCTTCACAGCTATCCCGTCACTGACATATGCCTGATAGAGCTGTCGGGCACTTCCTTTATCCTCTGAAAACATTCTAAGCACCTGTTCTTCGTCAACAATACTTTTTCTGACAGGCTTGTTATACGCCCGACAACTACTCCACGGGTATTCTTCCGGAGTTTTGATTAGCCGTGCCCTCACAGGGTTAAGGTGGATGTACTTGACGAGAGAAAGCAGGTAGCTGTCCTTGTCGCAAAGTATCGCCTTGTATCTGCTCTGAAACAGATGTCCTACTGTCTTATATCTTTTGTTGAACCTGGCTGTATAGCTCTGGTTGATGCCTTGAAGTATCTTTGACAGCGGTGTTTCCCTCGTCTCTATCAATAGATGCACGTGGTTATTCATGAGGACATATGCATAAAGATGGTATTTATAAAGGTCTTTGTATCTTGCAAGTATCTCAAGATACTGTTTATAGTCTTCTTCGTCCCTGAATATTTTCTGTCTCTGGTTGCCACGGGTTATGACATGATAAAAAGCACCTTCAAATTGTATTCTCGGCTTCCGTGCCATGATGAAAGGTTATCACCTCAGTCTAAATATGTCAATAGTCAAGTCTGACCCCATAGCTCCCATAGCTCCCCGAGGCTGGAAATCTCTTACTGCGTTGAGTACTATTTGAAGTTATAAGGTTCCCATACTCTGTCTGATTAGTGGATTTGTAGTTTTTTACAAGTTCTTTGATTCTTTTATAATCCGTTCAATATCATCTCTTTCCAGAACTTCTTCCTTTATAAGGGCATCGGCAAGGTTATCAAGGGTATGTCTGTTGCTTCCCAGTATCTCGTTTGCCTTTGATTCTGCCTGAGCTATCAATTCCCTGATCTCCTGATCCATGAGCCATGCCATCTCTTCGCTGTAACGCTTTGGCAGCGCAAGTTCCCGGCCAAGGAACGGATGCTCTTCACCCCTCCCGAGGTTTACCGGACCTATCTTGTCGCTCATGCCCCACTGGGATACCATCTTCTCAGCCAGTAATGTTGCCTCCTTCAGGTCGTTCTGCGCACCACTGCTTGTTTCATTGAATACTATCTTTTCAGCAACCCTGCCGGCGAGTGCAACGCTCAACCGGTTCATAAGATATGTCTTTGGGTAATAATGTCTGTCCTCTTCAGGAAGAAGCTGTGTTACTCCCATGGCCATGCCCCTCGGTATAATGCTGACTTTATGGATTGGGTCTGTCCCCGGCAGGGACCATGCTACAAGGGCGTGGCCTGCCTCATGATATGCAGTTATCCGTTTTTCAGCCTCGCTGATAGTCTCCTCCCTCACGGCGCCCATAAGAATAATATCCCTTGCTTCCTCAAAGTCACTCATGTCGATCTTTTCCTTATTTTTTCTGACTGCAACGAGAGCTGCCTCATTCGTTATATTCTCAAGGTCGGCGCCTGTCATTCTAGGAGTGCCCCTTGCGATTTTATCAAAGTCAAGCCCTTCAGACAGGATTTTATTTTTAGTGTGGACCTCAAGGATAGCCTTACGTTCCTTAAGCCCCGGCCTGTCTATTACAATATGCCTGTCAAAGCGTCCGGGCCTGAGAAGCGCTGGATCAAGCACATCCGGCCTGTTTGTAGCTGCCATAACAATTACTTCCTCATGCGACTCAAAGCCGTCCATTTCGCTTAAAAGCTGGTTCAGCGTCTGCTCCCTTTCGTCATGACCACCTCCAAGGCCTGCGCCCCGTGTGCGACCCACAGAATCGATCTCATCAATAAAAATAATACTTGGTTGTGACTCTTTTGCTTTTTTGAACATGTCCCGGACACGCGAAGCCCCGACGCCGACAAACATCTCTATGAATTCGGACGCGCTGATGCTGTAAAAAGGCACTCCTGCCTCACCTGCGACAGCGCGGGCGAGCAGTGTTTTCCCCGTGCCCGGAGGGCCGACAAGAAGCACTCCCTTCGGGACTTTAGCGCCAAGTTTTGTAAATTTCGAGGGGTCTTTCAGAAACTCTATCGTCTCTCTAAGTTCCTGTTTTACATTATCCATTCCGGCAACGTCCTTGAATGTGATATTGGATTTTTTGGCGTCAAAGAGTTTTGCCTTGCTTGAACCGAAGGAGAACAGGCCACCCGGGCCTCCCTGGAACTGCTGAGCGCGTTTCATGATCAAAATCCAGACACCGATGATCAGAAGCCATGGTAAGACGCCGATTACAATCTGCCATAGGAGTCCCTTATCAGGAGATTCAACAGTAACAGCAACATTTTTCTCCTGAAGCTTATTGAGAAGATCCTGTCCCTGAAATGTCGGCAGGAACGTTTGAAAATATTTTACTGATGCAGATATTTTCCCGGCAGGCAACTGAACAGATATTTCATTTGTAAACTCACCACTCACCAGAAGCTCTTTGATGATGATGGATTTTATGTTGCCGGCATTCAGTTGCTCCATAAACTGACTGTAACTGACGGGGTATTGCTGAGGGGCGCCCAGTCTGAAAAATTGACTCCAGAGATAAAAGAAAAACATCAAAAACAGAATAGCTGCAACGATCCTCCACTGAGGGTTTTTCATAATGTCGGTCATCGTTTTCCTGTCATCAGCCATGCTTAAATATTATCGATTTCTTCTAAAAATGCAAGCCCTTGCAAGGGGGGTAATCTAAAATATTATAATATTAGGTATAATATACCCTAAAGGTGATTATTACTAATATCAGTATAATTTGAAGCATACAGTAAAAAAACATTTGGAAAGGAGCAGGGTATGAGCGACGATTACAGAAAAATTGCAGGGGCTTTTTTGATAGGTGGAGTTATTGGCGCTGCGGTAGCGCTCCTCTATGCGCCGAAATCAGGCCGGGAGACGAGAAAGGATATTGCAAGAACCGCCAGGAAGGTAAAAAAGGAAACCGTTCATTTAGTTGACGATGCGATTGACAGCATCAACGATTTCGCCGATGATGTGAAGGATAAAGTATCGGATATCATCGATCAGGGCAAGGATTTGTCAGAGAGCGCCAAAAAAGAGATTTTAAAAAACCTCGAAGATGGTCAGAAGACAATCGAAAAACAGAAGAAAAGGATTATTGACGCACTGGGGTTTTAACATCTTTCGTAGCTAAATAGGGAAACATGCCATATTTCGTTACCCTCCGAAATATGGTATGTTTCCCTATTTGCTGACATGTGTTTTTTTAATCATGAAGCAACTTCCCACAATACTGACAAACTTTAGCTTCTGATTTTATAAATTCAGCGCAATAAAAACATTTTTTCATTCCCTCTGACATCTGCTCTTGTTCGCCCTTTTGTTTATTAGGTTTAATCAATAATGCATGAGGCAACGCCATAATGAATAACATAGCGCCATAAAACCACCATAATAAAAAGCTTTTCCCTTTGTTTCGGGCTATAAACGCAGGGATTAATCCGATAAGAACGGCTATTCCTGATATTTCCATCAGCTCTCTTTCCATTATTAATAATAAAACAAAACAAATAATAATTGATGGATTTTTTATCCTTGCCGGCTATATTATTTGTTCAGGGTTTGTCAGGGGGTTTTTTAGAAACAAATGGCTTAATTAAGGCAAAAAAGTGGCGGAGGGGGTGAGATTCGAACTCACGGTAGAGTCACCCCTACAACGATTTTCAAGACCGTCGCCTTAAACCGCTCGGCAACCCCTCCGGTTTTAAAAGCAGCAAACAGTAGACAGGGAAAAAATCTAAAACATATTATAACAAAAACTTCATTTGACTTTTCATGCCGAATTCATTTTAATAAAATTGGTTTAAATTATAATAAATATCATGAGGTTAATATGAAAGATTCGGTTATCCAGTTAATACTTCAGGCAGGGCTTGTCGTTAAGGGGGTTTTGCTTATCCTTCTGTTTTTTTCCGTCGCATCATGGGCGATCATATTTTTCAAGCAGCGGTATTTCTCTAAAGCGAATAAAGAATCCGAACAGTTTTTACGGGCGTACAGGTCAAGCAGGGATTCCAAGACGCTTTTCCAGGCAACAAGGAACCTGATGATCAGCCCTATTGCAAACCTGTTCAGGGCGGTTTATACCGATGAGATACAAAAGGGAAAGAGCGAGACGAAAAGGCTCCTCAGGAGATATGAAGCGCTCGAATCCGCAAAACTTGAGAAGTATCTTAATTTTCTTGCAACTACCGGCTCAACAACTCCCTTTATCGGTCTGTTCGGAACTGTCTGGGGCATCATGAATTCCTTCACAAATATCGGGACGTCCGGCGCTGCATCTCTTGCTGTTGTAGCTCCCGGCATAGCGGAAGCGCTTATAGCGACTGCCGCCGGCCTTGCTGCTGCAATCCCTGCAGTCATAGCTTACAACTATTACCTTAGCATGGCCCGCAGGATGATCATCGATATGGAAGATTTTTCAGAAGAACTCCTCGATTTTTTTACTAAGGAAAATCTATGAAACTGAACAGGGAAAGGAATGTGCTATCTGAAATAAATGTAACCCCCTTTGTTGATGTCATGCTTGTTCTGCTTGTTATCTTTATGGTGACAGCGCCTCTCCTCCAGCAGGGAATAGATGTGAATCTTCCGAAGGCGAAAGGGAAAGACCTTCCGCCTGAAGAGAGGATAAATCTCATCATCAAAAAAGAAGGGGTTATTTACATGAATGACAATCCTGTTTCGATGACG
>VGWX01000102.1 GCA_016873615.1 Nitrospira sp.
TCGATAAAACACCATCTCTGAACGGAACAAAAGGGATAGAGAAGCTCAAGACTGAACGTGGAGTGCTTTTATTAAGAAACCGGACAAGTGCTTTCATAGATCAATTTCAGCACCCAATCGGCAGATGTGCAAAATTCTATAAATTGACTGCTCATAACAATTGCAATTTTTGGTGTGAGTATTGTTATCTCTACCTCACTTTCAGAAATATGCCGATATCTACTCATTTCGTGAATTACGAAAAGATGTTCCGGGAAATAGTCAGCTTTGACAAATTGAATATTCCGGACATTCTCAGAGTTTTAAATCTCGGTGAATTATGCGATCCCTTGGCAGTTGAAGATATAACAGGGTTTGCTGAAGAACTTATCCCATTTGCTGCACAGGAAACTTACAAGACAAAGCTGCTCTTCCTTACAAAAAGTGACAATGTAGATTCTTTATTGAATATAGAACATGGGGGGCGGTCGATAATGTCTTTCAGTATAAACACCGATAAGGTTTACCAGCAACTTGAACATAGAACCGCTTCTCCAGAGGCAAGATTACTGGCAGCGAAGAAACTACAGCAAGCCGGCTATGAGATACGCTTGAGGATAGATCCTGTTATCCTTTATTCAACATGGAAAAAAGATTATATCGATCTTGTTGAAAAAATATTTGTATTTGTTAAAGCCGAACGGATTACCATAGGAGAATATCGCCCCTCAAAAGGCCTTGCTTCGCACATCAGTTCTCGCTTTCCAGAATCATCACTTTTAAAGATCAATTCCGGGTTAGTTAACGATGGACCAAAACTAAGATATCCTGAAGAACACCGCCTGGCAATGTTCAGAACAATTATCCAGGCAATAAGACAGCATGATAAACAAATAAAAATAGCTTTGTGTAAAGAAGATAGCAAAATCTGGAAGAGCTTGAATATGCAGGTAAACGGTTTGTATTGCAATTGTCTGGGTTAGGCGGGTAGTACGAGATTGAGATTTTTGAAGGCAAGCATGAAACTGGATCAAAATCGGCTTCCGGTCTGAAATAAAGCATAGTGAGATTGCAATAGTTAAAGGGAGGAAGTTAAATGTCAGTTATAGTAACCGCCGAATACAAGACATTTTTCAAAGAGATAAAAGAACGCATACATAAAGCCCAGTATGATGCTCTGAAATCTGTAAATAAGGAACTTATTAATCTGTATTGGGACATCGGTAAATCGATAATGGCAAAGCAGGAAAAGCTTGGCTGGGGAAAATCAATAGTTGAAACTTTAGCAAGAGACCTGCAAAAGGAGTTTCCGGGAATCCATGGATTTTCCAGCGCCAATCTCTGGAGAATGCGAAATTTCTACATTACCTATCAGGAAAATAAAAAACTCGCACCATTAGTGCGAGAAATCAGTTGGACAAAAAACGTCATTATCATGGAGCGTTGTAAAGACGATATCCGGCGTGAATTTTACATCAAGACAACAAGGAAGTTCGGCTGGACAAAAGATGTTTTGATGAATCAGCTTGAAGCAGGCGCATTTGAGCGGTATATGGCAAATCAGACAAACTTTGATAAAACAGTTCCGGGAAAATACCGTCATCAAGCAAAACTTGCAGTAAAAGATGAATACTCTTTTGATTTTCTTGAGCTCGGTGAAGAGCATTCAGAAAAGGAGCTTGAATGGGCTCTTCTGGAAAATGTAAGGAAGTTTCTGATAGAGATGGGAGGCTATTTTACTTTTGTGGGCAATCAATACCGTCTGGAGATTGACGAACAAGCTACCTCGTGAGCTAAAAAAATATTTGCCATCTCCTGAAGAGATGATTGAAAGAATAAAGTATTTGGAATAATAATGAAACCCATTTTTACACACTAAATTGATATCACCCATCTAAACTGGGAAATAGTTAAAAATTACAGGACAGATTGGGAGCGTGGTCTCTGGGCTTCTGTGCAGTTGACAAAGGGAAACACTAAGCTTGATCCGTCACTTACTGCCGACAGATTGATAACGCGATGGAGGCTGTGGACCCCAGAAAGCTGGTCAAAGGAAAACTGATGTGATCAACCGGCAGGAGATAATGGACTTCTCCAGGGAGTTTGGGCTTACTGCGAATGTCATAGAGAAAGACTATATGCTCGGCTGGTTGTTGGCCGGGATTTCAAGTCACTCCGAACTCAGCGCGAGCTGGGCGTTTAAGGGCGGAACATGTCTCAAGAAGTGCTATTTTGAAACCTACCGTTTTTCCGAAGACCTGGACTTTACCCTTACAGACGCCGAACATCAAGACGAGGTTTTCCTGGTCAGCGCGTTCAAGGAAATAGCAGGCTGGGTTTATGATGCTTCCGGTATTGAAGTCCCGCGTGAACTGATCAGATTCGATGTTTACAAGAATCCCCGGGGGAAAATATCAGTTCAAGGAAGGATTGCTTATAGGGGGCCTCTACAGCCGGGCGGGGATCTTCCCCGCATAAAGTTGGACCTCACAGACGATGAGGTTCTGGTGCTCGACCCTGTCAGCCGCGAAATTTTTCACCCTTACTCTGACACCCCGGAAGGCGGCATACATGTTCCGTGCTATTGCTTTGAGGAGGTCTTTGCTGAGAAAATCAGGGCGTTGGGTGAACGGCTAAGGCCTCGCGATCTTTATGATGTAGTCCATCTCTACAGGCATGACAGCACAAGACAGGGCCGCGAATTGTTCGGGACACTTCCTGACATCATTTTTTTGGACCTCCATACTGGTTTGTCGCAAGAGGAAATCCTGAACTTGAAGTGGTCTCAAATCGACTTTACCAGCAAAACCCTGAGAACCATACGGAAGAAGACAAAGAAAAAGGACAGGCCTGCTCGTATCATCCCTCTCAATGCGGCTGCAGTTGAGATTCTTACACGCAGAGCAAAGGTTCAGTCGCTGTCAGGTTATGTATTCTTCAATACAGCGGGCAATAAGATTGATGCCGGGAAATTGAAAAAGACATTTAAAAAAGCATGTGAAGACTCAGGTATTGCCTCTTTTCGCTTTCACGACCTCAGGCACACTTTTGCAACCAGGCTCGACCAGAGAGGCGTAGATCTTTACAAGATTGCGAAACTGCTGGGGCACGAAGACATATCAACGACTCAGCGGTACGCTCATCATTGCTCCGAGTCTCTCAGGTATGGCGTTGAGATCCTCGATAATAAGGCAACCTCAGTACTTGAAGAAAAGTCCGCAACATTGCGTGAAAAGAGGAAAAGAAAGAAAGGGTGAATGAATTTTATCACACTTTTATCACACCAGGGGGTTAAGGCGAGAAATGAGGAGTCATGCCGCCGATATAACTCCTCGATTTTATTAGGAAAAGGATGGTACCCCCTGCAGGAATTGAACCTGCGGCACCAGGTTTAGGAACACTTAAGAGGCAATTTTTACAAAGTGGCTACTGGCAACGGTTTCAGCGTAACGCCTTGATTAGTAAGCATAAAAAGCATTTCTATATATTCCGGCTATTGCCGTCAAATCTGCATAAAACGCATAAGACTACTACAATTTTACTACAACTCAATAGCATATCCGTGCTGTGTGCTACCTAAAAGAAGCCAACCTCTACGGAACGAAACTTCTTCCTTATTTCAATATTTCGCCTCCGTCGCAATGCCACAACTCTTTCATTATGTCACGTTTAAAGGAATTAAGTAACGCCATGAATTCCAACATCTATTCGTTGTAACTTTCTCGTAGGTCTCAGGCAAGGGATATACTACCCTGACATCTGGATGATACAAAGCGAAGAGACATGCTCCTAATGCCATAGGTTTAGTACCTAAAGGGGCGATATTAATAAATGCGTTTCCATTTCTTTTTTTGATGTATTCAAGAAGATTGAAAGCTTCAAAAGGATTATTTGCCCTACTGAATGCAATTTCGACATCTTTATCACTTGTAAGCTTTTCATTTGCAATCAAGCTTATGTCTTTAAATTTTGGAGTGTAACTTGGGAATCCATTCACTACTAACGTTTCAGATGGCGAAATATCTTCATATATTTCTTTAGACAAATCACCATCGAAACCCAATAAGATAACTAAAACTCTTTTTCCCCCTCTTGTTTCAAAACCGGAAAATCCTGGGATTTCCAAAATTGTAATAGGGCCTATGCTTGAACGATAAGAGCTAAAAATCCCTCGAGGAAATAGATAAGATTGAGGTTCCGTATAAAAAATGGTGAGTTCTTTGACTTTAAATCTTTCTTTAAAAAGTTTGATTAAATAAAAGAAAAATGGTTTTGTAAAACAAGAAATATCCAATGCGACTTTTTGGGCAGCTAATAATTCGGATTCCAAAGGAATCAAATTCTGCAAACAAGAATTCGTGGCTTTAATTGAACATTGAATTGGAAAAATATTTTTGAATCCAACTTCTTGATATTCATAATAAGGATCATTCTTGTCGATGTCATGGACACGTTCCAAAAAATCGAAAAGTAAAATCTTGTTAATCGAGACATTTTCTGTTTTCATCAATCTCATAATTTGATAGGCTCTGAAATCTGAACCTCCAGCTAAAAGAAAGAAATCAAAAGAGTCTCTTTTGATTTCTTCGCTTGAAACTAATTCCATCTTATAAAGGACTTTTTTCATATAGAGTCGAACAAGGTTGATTCGGCACTCATTTGTTTAAGATAATCTTTTGAACTAACATTTTCTTCTGTCATTAACTTGACAATATCTGATTCAGTCAGCTTTACTGAATAACCACCACGCGTCCTATAAGAAATTTGGAAACTCGGACAGTAGATCCTGTTTATAGTATAAATATCTTTTAAATGTTTACCGGCTGCTGTCTGTTGGATTTTTGGTTTTTTTTGTATAACACTCCATTTTATTGCAGCCCTCATTGCATCTTTCAATTTTGGGTCAGATAAGTTATCAATGTCTGCCGAAAATTGATTTGTTTCAGGATATCTAATACGTTCGTCTTTATGAAAATCCCTAAAAATATTTCCAATGTTATTTATGAATTTATGTATATACCCACCATAACTTTCTATTCTATTTATTTGTTGTAATTCTGCCTCCGAAAAATCTAATGCTGCTTTATTTTGTTGCTCTTTAGATATTGTTCCTTCTTTGATTAAAAGGTCTTTATTTTCAAACTCAGCATATTGAAATGATCTTCTACATAGTTCAATAAAATTGCCAACTATACCAGAAGATAAAAATGCGAATGTATTAAAGCTATAATATTTCTTATTCTTATGATAAATAGAACATAACAAAAACAGTAAAGACAATTTATATTTATCTATATAATCCATCCGATACTTATTTGCTTTTTCTCCATTTGTATTGCCTTGCAGATAATCCTCCATCGCAGATTTGACTTCATTGGCCGGCACGCCTCGGAGGACCCAAAGAATATTTAAAAGCTCTAATAATGGATTTTCTCTATATTTTATGGCTTCAATATCAGATTCTCTGAGGGATTTCTTAAAATGATTAAAATGCTTCCCCGGAAATTTGGAAATTAATTCTAATGCTTCTTCTTCGATATTCTCAGCTTTAGATAAAAATTTGGTTATATCTATTTCTCCTTTTTCTTTAAAAATTGTGACCGATTCCAATCGCTTTTTGGATACTTCTACCAGGAAATCATGATAATTTTTATCTTTTATAAGAACTTCCTCAAAAACAACTTTTCTATATTCTCGTCCCTCTTTAATAAAATCATCTTCAGAAATCATATTAAAAGTTCTAAAACCTTTTAATCTCATTCCTATGCGAAACTTAATTTCATTACTCGAAAACCTTAATAACGTATTCATAACCCGTTGCTGTGGCTCAGAGTAATTCTCATATTCATCAATCAATAAGATAAAATTTATTGATTGCCTAAAATCAGAAAATGTCTTTTTGATAATTTTGGGAATCCCAAAACTTAGAGACTGTGAGGCAAATCCGCCTCTGTAGGGAATGAAATCGACTTTGAAAAAAGGAACATTTCCGCGAAACAAATCGACTTCCTTGATTCTGTAATCAAACTCTTTTAAAAGTTCATCTATGGAGACAATTTCTGGAGCGTTAATGATTGTTCTCACTTCTGGAATAAAATAATTTTCTATCTCCTCTCTTTTTAATTCACCTAATTCATAAAACATTTTGATTGCCTCAATGCAATTTCTTCCGACAATAAGTTCAAAATAATGCGTGAAAATAGAATTCCATTTCTCCAAATCGATTCCATACCCATTAAATGATCTTAGAACTGGCCCATCGATTCTGATATAGAATCCAATTCCTTTTCTCTCTTTAAAATAGTCTATTATCTTGCCTGATTTACTGTTATTCTCGGCGGCTAATTTCAATTGAACAGGGAACGACCAATATCTCAAAAACATTGTTTTTCCTGTACTCCTACCACCCATAAAAACAATATTGCTGGGGTCTTCATAAATGTCTGCCTCTTTAATTTCAGAGAAAAGGCGATAAGCAAACGGGCTACACCAATAATCCAAAATGGCTTGGTCATCAAGAGTTACCGCATTAATTCCACTAAATGGATTTCTATAGGAATCTGTCATTTATTTCAAATTCTTTCCTTTTATAATTCTTATCGTATCTCTTAAATATTGGACACCAACCATTTGTTGTTCTCCAAAATATAGGCAATGTATTATCTGGAGTGTTATAAAAAAAACCAAATGCATATTCTCCACCCATGTAGCCTAAAGGCCACTTGCTATCAATTTTTTCCCCATAATGACGAACAAATTTTTTACAGATTTCAATATAGTTCGGATAAGTATGGAATATATCAGAATTACTGCAGAAACATTTATTTCTTTCATCTAAGGAAATTGTGGTTATTACTTCAACACCAATTTTCTTAAATTCCACAATTGAACTCTCACTTGCAATCAAAGTTAAGAGAATAATCCTTTTGTCTTTATATGTCGAGGTCCAACTTTATTCCCCACCCCGGGGCCAGTTTTATTCCCCACTTTTTCTGTGGTAAATTTTAAAACTCATCCTGCAAATTTGTCCACTTTTATTATCTGCTGACTATATCACCTCCCTT
>VGWX01000103.1 GCA_016873615.1 Nitrospira sp.
AAAAATACGATGAGAGCGCTGGGGCGATGATCGGACTTTTACGATACGGCAGCGGCCTTCCCTTCAACCGGCTTGAGCAACTCCAGGAGAGCATGGGCAGTCCCCTTCCGGCCTCAACGCAATGGGAAATCGTCGATAAAGCAGCCCACACGATATGCCCCGCCTATGAAGAGCTGATGAGGCAAGCCGCTCAGGGCGATATCATTCATAACGACGATACGACCATGAAGATACTGGCCCTGGTTAATAACACCGATGAAGGAAGAAGCGGTACCTTTACCACCGGGATGCTGTCTGTTGTCGATGAGAAAAAGATCGCGCTGTTCCGTACCGGGCGGAATCACGCCGGTGAAAACATGACCGAACTGCTTGGACAGAGAGCTCCGGAGATGAAACCACCCCTACAGATGTGCGATGCCCTGTCGAGGAACACATCGCCGGAGTTTGCCACCCTGCTGGCTAACTGTCTTGTCCACGCCCGTAGAAACTTCGTTGACGTGGTAGATAGCTTCCCCGAAGAATGCAGTTATGTCATTGAGACACTGGCCGGGGTCTATAAGAACGATAAGACCGCTAAAGAGGAGAAGATGACGCCCTTCATGCGACTGTACTATCATCAGGCCCACAGCGGCCCTCCGATGAAACAGCTTTATGAATGGATGAACGATCAGATGGAAAGCAGGAAGGTTGAGCCGAACTCAGGGCTGGGAAAAGCGATATTGTACATGCTGAAGCACGGGGAGCCCCTGACCCTGTTTCTCAGAGTGGAAGGCGCACCGTTGGACAATAATATCTGCGAACAGGCACTGAAAAGGGCAATCCTGCACAGAAAAAACTCTCTCTTCTACAAGACACTCCGCGGCGCACAGGTCGGCGATATCTTCATGAGCCTGATTCATACCTGCAAGCTATCCAGGGTCAATCCCTTCGATTACCTCGTGGCGCTGCAGAAGCATGCGCGAGATGTGTTCAATAATCCCCAGAGATGGCTGCCCTGGAACTACAAGGCAGCTATCTCTGCCCTGTCGGTATAACCATTACCCTCACAGTTCGTTTGTGATAAGATTATGCAAGCAGGCTTGCCGGAAGGACACGAAGAGCTATGAAACTTTACCCGGAGATTAGTGCTGCTATAGAGGAGATTACAGGCCACACCGTGAACTTGTTGTCATTTTTATATTCAAGTATTTATCCTCCTACCTATACGAATGAACTGAAAGAACTAGGAAGGTTCTTAGGTTTTGGCTGGAGTAATGAAGAGTCATCAGGTATTCAGAGTATCGCATGGCGAAAAAAGTGGGAATTGTCCTGTGACGCCATCTATAAAGATATGTTATTGAACTATAACAATGAGGACTGTCAAGTCCTGATGGTTGTCAAGAAATGGATACATAGACTTCTTCTTGACAAATGTCAGGAGCAACCCTGTGATCATAAATATGTAAAAGATATTAAGGTCCACGGCACCTATAAATTTGGGAAGATAGATTATTTGACCCCCGATCTTGATCAGATAAATAATTGCGCATATTTCAATTATCAAAGAGAGAAAATTCTCATTAAAACGAACAGAAAATTAAGAAAAATAATCAACAAACAGAAAGGACTTCAGAATTCTCGCAAGAGACTTCGCGCCAATACACACGTTAAAGTATATCCTCCAAAGAGATGTCCTCACTGCGGTGATAAACGAAAATTCTACGTACACAAGAAAGATACAAGATTAATACAAGACTTGAAATTCATAAAGGATGGAGTAAAGAGATGGGTCATAGAATATGAAAGGCGCGAATTCAGATGTAGTAATTGCTTCAAGATTATCTGCAGAGGGAAATTTAGACAGCCCATTAGACAAAATTTATACTTCTGGGCAATCAACCAATATATCGCTTATGGTACAAGCTTCAATAAGATTAAACTCATGTTATCAGAACTCTTTAACCTCGAAATACATCGGCAGAGTTTGCACAATTACAAATCTATTTTTGCCGCCCAGTATGAAGTGACATATAAGGAAATTTTACGACACATTATTAGAGGCCCTCTGCTTCATATTGATGAAACGAAGATAAAAGTTGTAGGGAGTTCAGGATACGTGTGGGTTCTCTCAAACGTTGAGTCGGCATATTATTTGTATAGGAACTCCAGAGAAGGCGATTTTTTAAAAGACTTGCTGACAGATTTCAAAGGGGTTTTAATTTCGGATTTCTATTCCGCGTACGATTCCATTGAGTGCCCACAACAGAAATGCTTAATTCATTTGATTAGGGATTTGAATGATGAGCTGGCAAAAAACCAGTTTGATTTGGAGTTTAAATGGATAGTTGTTGAATTTGGAGCCCTATTGCGGAGAATAATGGAGACAATTGACAGATATGGACTGAAGAGAAGGCATTTGAACAAACACAAGATAGAAGTAAAAAGGTTTTTCAACTGTTTGAGTAAAAAGGAATATAAGTCCGATCTTGCCTTGCAATATCAGAAAAGATTGACGAGAAATCAGGAAAAGTTATTCACGTTTCTTAGCTATGATGAGATTCCCTGGAATAATAACAATGTGGAGCACGCGATCAAGCATCTTGCGCGATACAGACGAAACGTGGATGGCTTATTTTCCGAAAAGGGCATAAAAGAATATCTGGCCCTCTTGAGTATCTATCAGACCTGCCAGTATAGAGGGCTGAACTTCCTTCAATTCCTACGTTCAGAAGAAAAGAGTCTCCTCAGATATTTCAAGAGGCATTATCGGCTATAGTATTCGGAGGGTCTATTGATCGATCGTAAGTGTTAAATTGCTCGACTTAAAAAAATGCATTGCCGACTTCTAACGGGCGATCAATTACTGGTAATAACCCGCAGAACGATCAAAGTCACCCAAAGTCTCGGCTTCTGTGAGAACATATGACGACCACAACTGAGATTCATCCTATGTGAACCTCTGATAGAATATCGTTTAAAATGAGCTTAATTACCGTGCTACACTTGAGTTTTGACTATTTTTAGCCGCGCTATATTTCTCTCCGAAAACAACTATCGAAAGCCCAAACGGTGGCAAATAAATCTGCTCAATTTTTCGCAGCCAGGGGACAACAAATCTATCGTAGAATATAACTTGGGATAAGGATTCTTCCTCCTTTTTCAATATACGATTATTTAGATACCATCCAAAAGGGGCTATGCAATTCATATAAGAAACGCTCTTCACATAGAATCCAGCGGTTATAAGCTTTGTTTCAATTTCATGTTTGTTATAACGACGATAGTGTCCGACAAGGTGGTCAATCGTACCATACAGAAACTGAAATGCAGGTACAAGCAAAATAAGCTTTCCATTCTCTATAAGTAGGCCGAACATATTCTTTAAAGCAGCAAGATCATCTTCTACGTGCTCGAGGACATTGATACAAACAATAGTATCAGGGCTATAATTGGAAAGACTAAGGATAGAGGGACTATCTATACTTTCCTCAAATGGTACGATGTTATTATTCTCAGCGAACCGGTTTTTTATATAATCAATGCACGGTTTATAATTGTCTACCGCAATGACAAGTTCTTTATCTATAAATTTACCTGTGAAGTTGCCAATTCCTGCGCCAATCTCAACCACCCTATTCCCTAAGAGGTCTTTGAATTTGCTAAAGATCCATTCGGCATAGTTCCCTGCCCTGCTCATGATTTCCAAATCTCTTATAATTGGATCAGAGTCATACATTGTTCTTTCTTTATTAGATTGATGCAAGATGGCACGGCTCTCATACTGGTTTGGTATTTTGCAACTATACAGTTAAATTCCCGGAATGACCATTTTATCTGCAGTATCATGCACAACATCAGGGTAGACTTATAATCAGGTAAAGTGTTTTTTAGCCTCATATGAATATTACCCCTCATTTTTTGGAGACAATCATGTCAGTTTCATTCAAATACCTTGACTTTTTTTCGATGAGAACTTATAAATAGTTCAGAGGCTTGAAAATGGTAAAAAAGAAAACATACGTGCTTGATACTACTGTTTTGATATACGATCCAGATATATTCTATAAGCTTGGAGATGCTGACATTGTGATACCTCTGGCTGCTATCAAAGAACTGGATGGCCTGAAGAACAGTGATAGCGGACTTGTGGCACAGGCAGCCAGGAAAGTGTCTATAACGATAGACAGGATAAGCAGCTATTCGGATATGACAGAGATTGGTGGCGATGTGTCTTCCGGTGCAAGGATATTTATAGAGAATAATTATGAGAAGGTAGAAGGGCTCGAGAGCGAAGGAGACCGGAAAATCATAGGGACCGCTCTTTATCTTAAGAAGAAAGGTGTCGAGAATCTCCTGCTCGCGACAACTGATACCAATATGAGAATTGTGGGAAGAACATACGGCTTAAAGGCTGAACATATGCCAGATTATTTTGTTGAAAGAGATCCAGTTATGGAAATGGATATAAATATGAATTCACCAGTAATAAATTCTAAAATTGCAAAAAATAATACTTTTACCAAAACAGTGAAAACCATTTTGGGGCTTATATTCACTATATTAGTAAGTATACTTATTGTATTAGTTGCAACTCGAGATATTGTTGCTGGCTTGTTCTTTGGTTTTGTTATGGGTGGAATGATTTTTATGACGGCATATGCTGTTTATCTAAGAAAAATTACTAAACACATCCCTTATAGTGGCAAAAGAGTTTTCTACAAGGGAGAAGAAGAGTCGTCAAAGATGTTAAGTGATTCCCCCCCTTTTAATGTTTACTATGGTTCTCATCCATATTATGGATCAGACAAACGGCGATAGAACTACAAACTATTTATAGAGATACATCTCGACTTATCTGATCATAATATTATTTTGATTCAACTGTTCGAAGAAATTGAGAACTCTAATTACCACATATCAAGCGGTTTATCCGACATAGCATTGGTGCTTTTAGAATCACCGCTTTTTATTTCATTTAACATGTTCTTAGCACGTTCATAGGGTTCACCGAACACTGAACTTGCCCCGAACGAAAATTCCGTTCTTCCTTTCATAGCCTCATCAGTACCTTTAGCTAAATCATGAAGTCTAGATGTATAAATTCTATTTGCATATTCTTCTCCATGCGAAGCTACATTTTGATTCCTCTCGTCTTGGAACCTACGTATAGCACCTTGATATATATTGTAATTGTGCTCTTCTAGATTATTTCGTCCTACAGCTACATTCCCACTTGCACTGGCATGAACTGGAGTGGCTCCTATCGGATCTGGTGTTTTAAATGTTATACTCCCTCGTCCTTCAGCAGATGTAAAAGAAACTTCCCTACCAGAACTGGAAATACGAGATGATAATGCTTGGGCAAGTTGGTCTGCTTGAGTTGTTTCTTCTTTTAACTTTTCCGCTCTAGTTGCAGAATTGGAAATCCGTTCTGCAGGAAAGGAACTACCCGTTAAAGCGGCATTCCACATCGCTTCAGGGGTCGCAGGCCCTTGTTTAATATCCCATGTATTGCTAGATTCAGTCTGAATTCTGGAACCATGCCAGCTTTGAGTACCTATAGTTTCTCTTCTGCCTTTATCTACAACATTCAAAGCTTCATCAGTATTTCTGTAACCGGTCGTGCTTTGACTAAAATCAAACGTTTGTCTTTGAGCACCACTCTGACCAGAGGCCATAGTAATTTTTCCTGAAGATGCATCATAACCGTATCGTACAACGTCACCTTGTTTGAAATTGGTGTTACGACTTCCTCGATCCTTCATGGCTTGGTTAAGATGTTGAGCCTGAGAAGCGCTCAGCGTCAAAGATCCTGATCCTTTAGTTTGTTCGAGGAACTGACTATATCCGGTCATATCATTCTTATCTTTCATATTGCCGAGAGCCTGAGCCATCTCCATTCCCACTTTTATATCCGCAACCTTGCTCAGCCCTTCTCCGGTCTTTATATAAGATGATGCCTCTCTTGCATTCATCCCCGTAGTCGACTGAATTGACTGCACAGCATCGCTCCAACCCGCTTTATCCATCAATCCCAGCTTACCCATGGTCCGGACATCATCCAAAGACACCTTGCCGGATTTAACAGCGTCCAATACACCGACAGATTCCATGTGCGAAACAAGAGCCTTCTGATTGGCATAATCACGTAAGTCAAGGCCTGCTGACGCTGCGGCAGCTATGGCAGCCTGCTGCTCACCCTGTCCCATCTGATGGCTTCTCATCATATATTCGCCATATGCCTTTGCGTCACCGCCAAACGCAGTGGCAGCTGCCCTGTTGCTTTGTAAATCAACTGCTCCGACCAATGAATAGGCCTGTGAGCCGCTGATTCCATATTTGTCCGTCAGCTCGGCAGCGTATTGTTTCATGGACGTTCCACGACCCGCCCTTAATTTCTGTTCGACTTCACCTACCGCTTCTTCCATCTTCCCAGGATTCGAAAAACCAAAAGCCGCCGCTGCCTCCTCCTTCGCCCTTGCGCCTCCGACTCCAACGGAAGCGCTTACTTTACTTACAAGCTCCGTAGCTCCATGAACGGACATTCCCATACTGCCGGCGCCCTGCTCTGTTCCGGATGCATGGGATCCTCTTACATCGGCTTCCAGCCTTCCAAGTTTCGTCATTCCGCTCATGCCGAGCTGCTTCATTCCCATGCCATAATTAAGACTAAAGAAATTGCCCGCAGCCGTACCATCGGCAATAGTGCGGGAACCAAAGGCCTGAGCAGCCGCAAAATGGCCGGCTGCTGCTGCAGATTTACCAGCCCCGTCCACTCCTGTTATAGCCTGCCCGGAATGGTGTGTGGTGAGATTCGTACTTCCCTGAATACCGCTGGCAAGGCTTACCATTGCATAGTCGGATCCCTTTGCAATGGCAAAAGCCAATGTGGGAACCATCCACGCCAGGTACCCGGCCATTGCAGTGATGTCGTTGGTGGACTCGTAAATATACGGCATGGTACCGAGACTGTAGTACCCGTACGAAGAAGACAATACCCCTGTGGTTCTCACATTGACAATCAGGTTTACGATGGCAAAGAGCGGCGACCACATAAGGA
>VGWX01000104.1 GCA_016873615.1 Nitrospira sp.
GCTGCTTTATCGACGATCTCCCATTGCGTTGAGGCCGGAAGGGGACTGCCCATGCTCTCCTGGAGTTGCTCAAGCCGGTTGAAGGGAAGGCCGCTGCCGTATCGTAAAAGTCCGATCATCGCCCCGGCGCTCTAATCGTATTTTTCGGTCCCGGCCTCCTCGGGCAGCGGTGCCGTGAAGACCTCCCCGCAGAGGTTGCACCGGAGTTTCTCCGTCTCCCACACCTGTGATTGCAACGGCGCCCCGCCGGTGACCCTGACAACTACTGCCGGCTTCAAAGAAGGGTATACCTTACCCCTTTCGCACCCTGGGCACACATCCCCCGTTTTCATGGTTGGATGCGGCACAGTGATCTTCTCCGCTCCCGTGTATGCCGAAGCCCCGTTTCTGCCGTGTCCGCAGGGCTTTTTGCCGGACTCCCTGTCACCATTGCCCGCCAGAGCCTTTGCAGTCGAAGCAATCGTGGTCAATACCGTCTTTGCCTTTTCCGTGTGTGCGCCGAAGATCATCCGCATCAGTTTCCTGATCGAAGCCTTCTTGTCCTGCAACGCCCGGATAACCAGAAGATATGCTCTTATGATCGCTTTAATCCTCGGCAGGTCATCGTCTCTCAGCATCTCAGCATCGAGCCGCTGAATCAGTCCTTCCATCTCTTCAGTGGTAAGTTCCACTACGGTTGCTTTCATCCTTCGAGCAGCCGTCTTCGAAAGTCTTTTTTGAGCGGATACAGCCATATGCCTTTGACCGGCAGCTTGTGCTCATTATGAACATCCAATTTCCCCCGGCCTTGTGTATCGCCTGCGTAAATCCAGTTGGCCGCCTTGTAGCAGGTCCCCAAAAACCGCTCCTTCTCCACGAAGGTCTCAAGCAAAACGGGTGAGTAGTTGTACCGCTTTAGCCAGTCCGATACTATGCGTCTGCTTACCATCGACAGGATCTTCGAGCCAAGGTTCTTTGAACGGACCCAGGGAAGTATCAGGAATCTGGCATTATTGACGATGAGATGAAGGTTCTGCTTCCTCGTTTCGGCGTCCCAGCCGATATAATCGTCCCGGGGCGCCGTCTTCCATGCCGCCGCCCCAAACCCTAACAATGCCAGCGCCTGTCCGCCTGATTTTACAAAGTAACGAAGCTGGGCCCCGGGCAAAGGACTGTACCCGAGGTAATGATATCGGTCTATGTATTCATTCCAGAGCGCGCTGTCGGCCTTGCCGACAAGCTCCAGTTCCAGAACATACTCCCCGGCTTTCTTACTGATTTCGGGTTGTGGCTCTGCCAGGAGTGTCCTCTTTGTTCCCGGTTTGTATTGCGGTTTCTGAGGGGCAGGCAAACTGATATGTCCGTCCCTGTGCATCCTCAGGAATGCAACCCGACAACTCATATCCTTCAGTCCGCCGTCTGGTTTTCGCCATCCGACTTCTTCGCAGAACCTCTGAGACAGTCTTTGCCGGTTGATCCCGGCAGTGTCGGCTATGAGACGCTGTATCAGGGTTATGTCTTCGTCGGTAAATTCACGCCCGCAATATCGCATGCGGGTATTATAGAAAAAGGGGATTTGACGTGTCCAGCTTTTTTTATACCATGACAGGTATCTTCTTCCACGCAGGGGCGCCTGCTTTATCGGGATCGCCGTTCCAAAGCAGCGTCTGCAATTGGTTGGCCGCTAACAACCGCATACCCTCCTCATCCGCTTTCGGCCACCACTTGAACCTCCCTCTGGACAACCGCTTCTGACACAGCCAGAACCCTTGCGAATCGTACATGAGTATTTTGATCGATGTCCCCCTGCGATTCCGAAATACAAATACGTATCCCCTAAAAGGGTCTATTTGAAGTTTTCCCTTGCAGATACCTGCCAGTCCGTCTATCCCTTTGCGGAAATCCACCGTCTCCACCGCTACCAATATCCGCATCTGAGGTGTTATTTGTATCATGCCTTATCCCAAAAACGCCTCGCTTACTCCTGCAATATCAGGACAGCTGCCTTTGATGATTATCTTCATCCTTGCTCCATCTGGCTTGTCCATCTCTATGATGCATTCGGTGATAACACGTGGGGAAATCATATCGAGTTCTATGAAGGCGGGCTCTTTAGCCTTGATCCCCTTGCCCTGTCGGTATGCTTCAATCCGATCCCGCAATGCGGTGTGGTTCAGATGCAAACGCTTCGATATCTCATTGACTGAATACTGCCCTGACAGTGAGGCTCCGGCTTCCCATAATGTCGACGGGATATGAGCGCGGCGATTCTTACGGCGACGACGCCAGTTCTCAAATTCCTTTTGGACTTCTTCCAGAGTGGGCTGTGCCTTTTGTAACATCGGTTGGCCTCCTTTGATTTGAATATTCTGAAACCGATGTTACCTTATCTATTTTTGTCTTTCCAAGCAGGGTTACCGGAAACACACAGCTCTTCGGAGTTCTCTTATTTCATAGCTACCATAGTGGTAAATAACAAAATCTTTATACCCTGATATAGTTTTGACAAACTTTTGAAATATTGCTCTTTCGTTCGTCTGTGAGTTTGCCCAAAAGCACACTCCTCTTTCTGAGTTCTTATCCTTAATTATTAAGCCAATTAGATAGACAAAATTCTCATCTGGTAATCCTTCAAAATCTAGAAAGATTTCTATCATTCCGGATTTGATTTCAAAGGGGATATCCAATATATAAGTCTTTTTATCCCTGATTGCGAGCGCCTTCAATTCGGGGGAGAATGGTCTTCCCGTAATTCTGGCTCTTTTGAACCTTTTCGGTCTGAAGCCATAGGACAGTTGATTAATAGTGAAAACACCCTTCTTATTCCTTTTAAGAATTTCAGCGGCACTGAGGCTACCCATCAAACTTAAATCGTCTCTCTCGACCAAATATTTTCTACAACTCTTCTCGAATTCGCACATGCGACAGTTATCGCATCTCACAATCGAGGGTTTGCCATTCTCCATACTCAAGGCTGTCAGGTCATCCAGCATTTTCTGAGCAATTTTCCTATAGTCTTTTATCCTTACAAGAGACGTAAGGAGTTTCTTACCAAACACGATCTTTCCTGTTTCGGAAAACTTAGGAATGACACTGTTCAACAATATTGTCTTGATTGTCAGAGAGATCTTTTCGTTCTTTGTAACTTTTTCTTTAGGCGTAATCATGAGTGGAATAGACTGCATCTTTTTTCGAGCATTTGCATGACTAACTATCCGTAGGGCGTCAAAACTTATTAGAAAGTTATCCCCTTTTACGTGAGGATTAATAAGCAGACTTGGAGATAGACGAGATCTCTTATCTAGAGAAGACACAGGATTTATTATTTGTTCACTTTTATAGTATGACTCAATATCTTCTAAGAACTGTTTTTTGTATTGCACATAGAGTTCTTCTTCCACTAATTCATAATCTGACCTAACTCCGCGCTGTCCAATCAATTTCAAGTATGCTCTGTATTTGCAGAACAGAAAATCATCGATAATCTCATTATTTAATTCCATAAAGATATCCTCCCGGCGTAATAGGCCACCTCGTTGTCTCTATTATTAGTTGCAGATCACTACTAATTATTGATTTCTTTTATCATTTTTGCTAAAAGCCCTCAATTTTCTCGTTCTCCTATTTGCAATACAATTTACACATGCAGACTCCGGTAACATAGCGACACATAAGGAGGTGTCATCATGACTGTACGAGAAGCCATAGAGATCTTTAGGGGGCATCAGAATAACACTGTCAAAAAGAGCACCCTAAAGAGCTACGGGAAATTCCTGGATAAAATCCAGGAGAGGTTTACTGAATGCGACGTTGTATCTGTCTCATCAGAGGACATTGGAAAGTTCCTTGAAGAATGTACCGCGACCCTTAACAGATCGACCCGTCACCTTCGATATGCTCAAGTTAAGGCGTTCTTCAACTATATTATTGAAAGTGCCCATCTAAACATCAAGAACCCATGCAACGCCGGTATGTTATTGAAAGCATTCAAGAACGTTTACCACCGACCGAGAAAGATCCTCGACAAAGAGACAGTAGACGAGATCATCTTCAACTCGCGAAACATCAGGGACCGTCTTATCCTTGAACTTCAAGCCCGATGTGGGCTGAGAATCGGAGAAGTCCTCAAACTCAGAGCTTCTGATGTCTCGGGAAGAAAACTCCTGATCCAGGAGCCCAAGTCCGGTAGAGACGCCGAGGTCGCCTTTATGCCGGAACATATTGCAACTAGACTGACTGAGTATATCGCGACGAAGCAAATATCCCTGACGATAGGGTGTTTCCGCTGTGTGCTACACGGCAGTCAGGAACCTAGTCACAGGTCTGGGAAAAAAGTTAAATGTAAAAATATCACCTCATGATCTTCGCAGACATTCGGCGACATATGCCAGCAGAAACGGCGTTCCTCTGGAGATTATCTCGAAAATAATCCTGAGGCATCAAGACTTGAAGACAACCCAAATATATTTGGGAAAGATCAGCGACACTGAAGCTATAAGGTGGATGGATATCCTGCACGGAAGATAGAAAGGCAGGCCGACTATTGATCGCCGGAGTCTGCTTGAAATGCATAACAACTTGACAATACATCAATAGTGATGTATATAATAAAGGTGGAGGTGCACGTGTACAATCTTATCTTCTACACGACCGAGCGAGGAGATTCACCAGTCGATGAATTTTTAGATGGGCTGGACAAAAAGTCACGGGCAAAGGTGGTAGCGCACTTATCACTGCTGGAAGAGCAAGGGCCAAATCTGAAACGACCTTATGCTGATATTGTAAGGGGGAAAATCAGGGAGTTAAGGATACGCCAAAGTTCGAATCAGTACCGCATTCTCTTTTTCTTCCAAGCGCGTAATGAAATCGTGTTGGCACATGCTTTTTCCAAGAAAACTCCGCAGTTGAAAGAGAAAGACATTGAATTAGCGGAAAGGCGAATGGAAGATTGGACCAGACGCATTATGACGGGAGGCATAAAATGAAAAAAAGCAAGGTTAGGACATTCCGAAGCAGATTGCAAGAAGACCTCAAAGATCCTGAATTTAGAGTTCATTACGAAGAAGAACGTCAAGCACTGAAATTGGCAATGAAAATCGCAAAGCTGCGTGAGAAGAGAGGACTGTCTCAACTACAATTGGCTAAACTTATGGGTACCAGCCAGCAGGCGATTTCACGGATTGAGAGCGGCGAGTACGAGGGATTTACCCTCAAAACGCTGGAAAAGATTGCGGAAGCAACTGGGACACGTGTCAAGATTGAGTTTATCGCCGCATAATATGGTAGCCCATGCTATCAGCTTTTGCCGTTGACCGAGTGAAGCCCGTCGCGTGTTCTTCCCTAATTTGTTGACGTAGAGAGTCTATCATGATGCCCAGGAATAGGGGAATTCTTCGGGCAATGTCTTTCTATCCGATAGATAGTTTATGCTTAGAGCTAAAACTTGTCTATACGGATCGATGAAGGAAGAAGAGGACGGTGTAGACAGCCTCATATCAAGGTTCGAACCTGTACTCAACATGGTTCGAGAGAAGTCCGCACCGAGAGTTATCAGGTGTACAAAGCTCAGAATCCCTTCTCACAGTAAACGTCCTCGATCGTCCTGATAATTCTACAAAGTACTACTGGAAGTCTTTGCAACGGGAACATAGCAGTGTCGAAATTCCTCATTGGCAGGGGGGTTGTTTTTCGCTTGACATGTAATAAATTAGGGCAGATAATTTGGCTATAAAACTTTTCTTAAATGAATTTATCGTAAATAACGTCAACCTTTATCAGAGGAGGAACGAAATGAAAATTAAATTTTATATATTTACTCCTGTTTTAATTCTTTTAATGATATTGTTACAAACAAATGTCTTTGGAGAATTATCTGCAATTACAAACCTTGGGCCAATGAATGAGGCAAGCGCTAATTTTGCCGCATCCAAGGGGGCTGAC
Organism: Nitrospira sp.; assembly: GCA_016873615.1. Classification (GTDB taxonomy): domain Bacteria; phylum Nitrospirota; class Thermodesulfovibrionia; order Thermodesulfovibrionales; family SM23-35; genus VGWX01. Next base: position 5,920 of record VGWX01000104.1, read on the forward strand.
GGTAAAATTTATGTCTTTGGTGGGATTAAAGAGAATGGGTTGGGATCTTCAGGTGTTGATAGTTCTGACGATCCTGACACCCCAGCCTTCACAGTTTTAATCAGTGGAACAGGCTCTGAAATAGCATACACTTTATCAGTAGTTGGCTTGGGAGACGGTTCAGGGGTGATAACAGACAGCGCTACCGGTGGGTTACAAATTAGTTGTGTAATCACCAATGGAGTGGCTACTGGTGACTGTTCAGAACAGTATACCCCAAGTTCAGTTGTAACATTGACAGCTAATCCACTTGAAGGTTCAGCTTTTATGGGATGGGGTGAAGGAGTCTGTTCCGGGACAGGGATATGTGCTGTGAATGTAAACTCTGACATATTACTTACTGCAACATTCAATACAATCAAAGACCTCCCTGACCTTATGGGTACATGGACTGATATTTCAAAGAAAGTGAAGAAGAATAAATATATTGTCAAAGGTAAATTAACAGTTCAAAACGTTGGTACTCAACCAGCAGATAAGGTTACGGCAAGTATCTATCTATCTTATGACCAAACATATGACTCAAGTGACACATACTTAGGCTATAAAAATTTCAAAAAGATGAATGTGGGTAAAACAAAATCTAAATCTTTTAAATTCAAATTTGAAACAGACCCAGCGGGCTACTATTTGATTGCGGTAATCGATCCAGACTGTGAGATTCAAGAAATTTATGAAAATAACAACATGCCAGTCAGTGATGCAATACCACCACCAAGACTCCTGACCGATCCGCTTGATAATTGGCATTGGCGTGCAGACGTCCCAACTCTGTCGTTCACTGATATAGTGTATACAAGTAATACTTTTGTGGCAGTAGCACCAAGTACCAATATGCTTATGGGTGGTATTATAACATCCACTGATGGCTACAATTGGACAATGAGAGATTCTGGAGATCACGATTATCTCAACGGGATTGCTTATGCAAATGGTCTCCTTGTTACGGTTGGTAATAATGGCACTATTCTCACTTCTGATGATAATGGAGAAACTTGGATAAGGAGGACTTCAGGAGCTACAGTTGATCTTTATCAGATAGCTTATGGAAATG
>VGWX01000105.1 GCA_016873615.1 Nitrospira sp.
CTGCTGACACAGCTCTTCGACTTGCAAGATTTTTCGGAATGTCCTCAGAGTTCTGGATTGGATTACAGTCTCAATACGACCTTGATGTAACTTCCGATGCGCTCGGTGATCGTCTTGAGAAAGAAGTCAGGATATATTCGAAAGTTGCATAAAATACTATATTTATCAGTTTTTGTAACCTGATTGTTAAAGTTGAGCAAAAAGCAAGATCTTTGAGGAGTTCCTTCAGAATTAAACTCCTTTGAATCTGATTGTCAGCGCGTACTTCAGCCATGACTAAACAATAACGGTAGTTGAAAATTCTTCAATATTCCCCTTTAAAGTCGGCACGGTAGATCTTGGATTGATGTGAATGGTTCAAAAGGAAATCAATAAAAATATGCCTTCCAGGGGCGAAAAACAGGAACTGCCGATTTGATGCTTTCTTGAGTCGAGCCTTCACCTACAAGGAATAAATTAAGCCTATTGAAATAAATGAAACATACTGGTACAAATAAATTCTAAACTAACAAGCAGGCTTTAAGGAGATCAACAGAAGGGATATGAAATATAATCCTGATAAACACCATCGGCGAACGATACGTCTGAAGGATTATGATTATTCACGGGTAGGAGCATATTTCGTGACAATATGCACACAGGTAAGGGAATGTCTGTTTGGCGATATAACGTCGGATGAAATGCAGTTGAACAGGGCAGGAGAAATGATTCAAAAAACATGGAAAGAAATACCGTTAAAATATTCACATATAGAGATTGATGAATTTCTTGTAATGCCGAACCATATTCATGGGATCATTATAATAAAGGGCAATTATTGTAGGGGCGAGGTCTTCTCGCCCGCCGTATCTTTGTCCGGTTCGATAACAAACCTTTCAATACAGAAGGGCGGGGACACCCCGCCCCTACAGATCCCTACCTTAGGAAGAATAATTGCCTACTTTAAATACCAATCCACAAAACAAATTAACCTTATCAACAACTCACCGGGCACACCCTTATGGCAGCGCAATTACTACGAACACATTATTCGCAATGAAAATGAATTGAATCGCATCAGGGAATAAATAATTATCAACCCGGCACAATGGCCTGAGGATGAAAATAACCCGGTGAATGTTAATCAAAGGCTTGGCACTCAGCCCAATGTTATGACAGAAAAATTGAAAACTTCCTAAAATATTATTCACAATTCCATTCTTGTCTAAAAATCTCTGTAACAGGAAGTTGTCAAGTCGCCTTCCCCCCGATATGATTTTGACAAGTGCTTTTCTTGGTGGTGCCATTGTAATCAACGTACTCGACACCCCAAAGATTATGAGTGTAGAGAAATGATTAGCTTTCTATTAAGAGCCCTTGCCACTCTATCGAGCAGTTCAAGTGATGGCATCCGCTTGTCCCGTGGACTCTCCAACCTAGAAATTACCTGTTGGGTGGTATTAATCTCCTTAGCGAGCTGTGCTTGCGAAATATGCTGAGCCTTTCTCAAAAGGGCTATTTCCTGAGCAAGTATTCTCTTGGCTTCAGCTTTATCGAAGTAAATCCTAAATTCCTTGTCTTTCAGTTGCCGCTCAATATGTTTATCAAGATCACTTTTCATTTTTCTGCCTCCCTCAATTGTTTCATTCTCTTTTTTGCCGTTTCCATCTCATTCATGGGTGCTCTTGGAGTCTTTTTTAGATACGCATGGAGCAAAAACATTTCCTTTCCTTTCTGAACGGCATAGAATATTCGGTGCTGATTGCCATGCGACTTTATTTTTAGTTCCCATAACTTGCCTTCTATTTGCCTGAATTCAACTCCTATAGCATCGGTCCCATGTTGCTGTATACCATTAAGCGTAGCGAGTATTTCTGCTCTTTCTTCCTTGTTGTCTATGTCATCAATGTATTTCTCCACAGGTGCTTTTCCTGATGGATTCCGCCAGTAATTAATGATAAATTTCATTGCCTTATTATACATCCATATGGATGTTGAGTCAACTTAGGGCTTCTTCGTCTACGATTTCCACTCAAGATTATCAGTTGAAATACCCACTACTTGAAGGGCTTTCTAATGTGTTTATAACAGGAAGAAGGGTTGCCTCTGAGGTTCTCTGATAGACTGTGAGACCTTCCCCCCGAAATAAATACTGTATTTTCAATAAGTTCACATAGAAAGGCTCAGATTTAGGATTTAACGAGATTTGAAGATTTACGAAACAAATATGCGTTTCAAGGACAAGACAAATTGCGAAAAGTTCAATCGTAAATTCTCATCTTGTACTACTATGAAGACCGTATAATTTATTTTGATAAGATAGGTTTTCGCTCAAGATCGTCATATTTATTTCGTAAGTCTGCGAGTTTTGCTTTGTACGCTTGAGCATCTCCATAATCAAAAAAAAGGTGATAACGGGAGTGGCGTTGAGTTTTACCGGAGGCGTGTTTAATGGGACACCAGTATTGTTCAGTGCGTGCAGCGATTTCAGTCGCATATGATGCAAGCCCATTGAAATAGCTGCAATAATCGCAATTAATTCTCTCAAGAATGTTCAGATATTTCAGGAAGTGCCGATCAAGGATGATGTGATCTTTGCGTTTAACGCGAGGTATTCCATATATCGGTAAACAGATAGCCTGATATATCCAGAGACAAATATCCAGGACAAGAGCAGGTATAATCATAGCATAAATGATCGGTGCTGATATCACAGTAAGCAAAGATGATTTAATTACGTAACTGAACAGCGAACCAGCCATTTTCTTATGTAGTGCCTTAATCTCTTTTTCAAATATAACCTTACGCTTTCTAACTTGATACTTTAGTTCTTCCTCCCGGCGTTTCATCTCTGTCTCGACAGCCTTCTCTAATTCCTTAATCTCTTCAAGAATATCATTCAATCGATTGCTCATATTTTACCTCCGACCGAAATTCATATCGACGACTTCAAGATAAACCTTGCTTAGATAGTAGCGCATTCTAACATCATAATTCAGGGATTTCTCAACAGGCGATAAATTATCGTGCCGAAAATACCTCAAAAGATTCTTATCAATGAAAAATGACCGTCGATAAGAACATAAAAGAGCCGGTGCAGGATAAACTGAGGCTCATCCTGTATCGGCTCTGCACACTTTAATGCCAGTGCGCGGCAGGAAGATACACCGGGTTTTTCGCTCTCCGGCGGAAACTTACTGTATCGGGATCTTTTTTTCCTTTGCCTTGGCCTCTTCAGTTTTCGGCACCCTTATCTCGAGAACCCCGTCTTTGAAATTTGCAGTCGCTTTATCAGTCATGAATTCTGCATTGCAGGCGGAATATTTGGGCTTGCGCCTTATAGGGAGGAAGAAACTTCGATGAATCATTCACAAATAGTGTTTACTTCCTCTGTATATGGCTTTTACTGTCGCTTACCTCAGGACAAAAGAGGGAAGGCCTTAATATTAAAAAAGCACTCCCTTTGTAGAATGGCTTGAAATATAATAAAAAAGGCTTGCATCTCTGCAAACCCTTGATTGGTTTGGCTCCCCGGGCGACACTCTCAGCAAAACTTTTTGGGGTATAATTTCAGATTTTTAATGGTACCCACCCAGATCAATAACCCCAAGCCAAGTTATTGTTTATTAGAAGATAAAGGCATAATAGCCGTCTATTTTCCCCTCATATTCGTCAGCATTCCTTGATGTCAAATACTGTCATTAAAATTGCATACTCGCCTATTATTTTTCTTTTGCAGCCAACTTTCTGAATGTTTCTGCCCAATCCTTCCATACAAGATCAAAGTCTGGAAGCTCTTTCAGCATAGGACCCAAAAGATCTTTCCAAACTTTCATATTCAAAGTTTTAAGATGATTTGATGTCAATTCTTTAATATCTGGTTTTATGTTTCTGATGTGGCACTTCTCCTTGAATATCGGGGACAATTCTTTCCATTTGAATTTTTCCTCGGCATAACAGAACATATACCAGAGGTCATATAAATCTCTCGGACGCGGCCATTTCTTCTGCTGCTGGAGAAGAGAACGCAGTTTTTCAGTAACAATTTCTTTTTGGGAATAAGAGAGTATTTTGAAAGGGGAAAGGTCGGAATACTCTGATTTAATCGAACAAGCAACCGGGGGCTCAAGAATGGGTTCATCAAAAGTCAGATGTATCTTAACTTGAGGCAGCCCCTGCCTTCTCGCACCGCCCCTGTTATATTCCACAGGAATTTCTATCTGAAAATCTCCCGGAATAGTACGTGCATCCCTTACAGTTATCCGAATCCCTGATTCACTTTCAACCTTCTCCCCAGTTTTGTGAAGCAATTGGATGGACTTATCCAGATTGTCTCCTCCCGGTTTACAGCTGAAGTCTATATCTTCTGAAAATCTATATCCCTCATAATAACAATGCCTGAGGCACGTTCCTCCTTTAAAAATCCATCCATGACGCGATAGTCCGGAATGAGATAGCCCTGATAAAATCCACAAGATAATATAATCCTTTTCTATCTGGTCAAAGCGAAGTCCTTCTTTTTCCGCTATACGGTGTAATTCCGCAGTTGTAATCATGCCTTAATCTCCATGTTAACCAATAGCCCCCACCTACGATTGTATTTTCCATACTTTGGCAGTGTCGGATCGAGCGGGGAAAATCCAGGTGCAAGTGTGACCACCTTTCTAAAGGTCTCAACATTTCCCAATCCTAATATCTCCATCAGGAACCCAAGTCGCTTGGCCACCGCACTGTTCCCTATTTTAACAGCATATTTACGGAGTTTGGATTCATTGAGTTGTGTCCATCCGATGGACAATACTTTGGCAATTTCTGCCACTCCTCCGACATATTGCGGGAGATCCAATCCATCAATAATAGTTTTCTCCTTGTCCGTAACCATAAAAAGCATCTCGTCAATCCAGTCTTTAACTATACCGAAAAACTTTGTATGCCGAAGTGAGATAATCTTATACCTTACACCAAGAACTTCACCTGGTTGTCTTCTCACAGGATGATTGGTTGCTACAAATACGGTGCGGGGAAGCTGTTCGGTCATTCCGTGGTGGTTAAGAGCTGACCAGTATGCAATCGCAGCAGGAGTCACAAGTTCCATAGCGACAATGAATTCATGAAGTTGTGTTGTCCTATTTTCTCCAGATGAAAGCGGAATAACAGCAAAACGTCCGCGCCTGATTCGTCTGATCCAGCCTTTTGTTTGAAGGCGTTCCAGGAATTGCCTTGTTGGATCACTCTCCTGATGGCCAAGGACACAGCGAGCGTCCTGTATACTGAACGTCGGATGGACACCTACTTTGGCCAGGAATTGCGCCTCTATCCTACCTAAAGGGCTTCGCGTTATATTTTGTTCGCCATTTGTCATTTTTACAGCCTACCTATAGCTTACATAATATAACATTTTGAATTATAGGTCAACATAATTGTTGTTCATCGAGATGTCATTATTATCAGGCAGCAAAATCTCTAATTATTCATATTCATGATATGATACACTGTTGCCATGGTCCATGAGCGGGATAATATAATTGAAGCTATCAGACAAATCGAATCTCGCTTGAGCGAAATTGATTCAGAACGCCAACGTCTGAGCGATGATCTTGCAAAGTTAAGACTCCTTATAGAAGAGCTCCCACAATCTTCATCATACCCTGATCAAAGTGTTTCTATTATAGATTCTCAATCTCCTCTCGATGAAAAAATTAAACTTTTTCGTTCTCTCTTTCGAGGTAGGGAAGACGTATATCCAAAATTATGGATAAGCAAAAAAACCGGGGCAAAAGGATACAGTCCCGTCTGTGAGAATGAATGGATAAATGGGGTCTGCAAAAAGCCGACGATAAAATGTGGTTCATGCGATAATCGCAAGTTATCTCCTTTGTCGGATGATGTAATTCGTAGGCATTTGGATGGAGTGATTACTATCGGTATTTATCCCATGATGCAGGACGAGACCTGTTGGTTCCTCGCCATCGATTTTGATAAGCAAACATGGAAGGAAGACGTCAACGCATTCATAGAAATATGTAATCAGCAAAATATTCCTGTATCACTTGAGCGTTCTCGTTCCGGAAACGGGGCTCATATCTGGATTTTCTTTTCGGAATCGATTCCTTCTTCACTTGCAAGACAACTGGGGAGCTATTTAATATCTGAGACTATGGCTAACAGACACGAAATTGATATGAAAAGCTATGATCGACTTTTTCCCAATCAGGATACTTTGCCAAAAGGTGGATTCGGTAACCTTATTGCGCTTCCTCTGCAAAAAATCCCTATGGCAAAAGGGGACAGCGTTTTTCTTTATGATAATCTTCATCCTTATGCTGATCAGTGGCTTTATCTATCTGGTGTGAAAAAAATGAACTGTAGAGAAGTCGAAGCGATAATTAATGAAGCAATGAAGTCGAAAGACATCATAGGGGTAAGTATGGGGCAGACCGATGATGATATTAAGCCATGGGAAAAACCCTTGTCCTATAATCAAAAGTTCGAAAAATTGTCGTGTACTCTGCCTGCAGAACTCCCTGCGATAATCGCAAACAGGATTTATATTAAGAAAAAAGGGTTGCCGTCCCCCCTCCTCAATAAGATTAAAAGACTTGCCGCTTTTCAGAATCCGGAGTTTTATAAAAAACAAAGCATGCGCCTTTCGACAGCCCTGACTCCACGGGTAATCTGTTGTGCAGAAACAATTGATGATTACATGACCATCCCCAGAGGATGCCTTGAAGATCTCAAGGAATTATGTTCTGTCAATAACACTTCACTCAGTATTGATGACAAGCGTTTCGCAGGGGAACTAACAAAGTTCAACTTTCACGGTGAACTCTCAGAAATTCAAAAGAAAGCAGTGGAGAAACTGATGAAATACGACCACGGCATTTTTGTGGCTCCACCAGGGATTGGTAAAACTGTCGTTGGTATTCACATGATAGCTGCAAGAGGGAGAAACACCCTTGTGCTTGTACACAGAAAGCCATTGTTTGAACAATGGCGTA
>VGWX01000106.1 GCA_016873615.1 Nitrospira sp.
CATTGCATCGCTCGATGATGGCCATCACTGGGCACGCATCCCGGGTACAGAAAAAGTTACTATGGCATCCTCTTTCTTTTTCGATGAACAACGGAATGAAGTGTTAGCGTCAAGCTATGGCAGGGGACTGTTTAAGCTTGACCTTAGGGCAGCAGATTTACAGATAAGCAAGAGTTCCCTTCTTAAGACTGTAATAGCGGGCAATTCATTCGAGTACACTGTAAATGTAACCAACAACGGCCCTCTTGATGCAGTGAACGCTGTACTTTATGACAATCTTCCTGATCAGGTTGTTTTCCAATCCATGATTGTACCTTCCGGATGGAGTTGCAGCTATAATTCTCTTACCCGGAGGATAACATGCACTAAACCTCTTGTTGTCAGCCGCGAGAATGCTACCTTCAGATTCAGGGTAAGGGTAAATTCCACCGTAGCTGATGGCTTTAACATCACAAACAGAACAGACATTACAACTGACACCCTCGACAGATATGGCAATAATACCGCAGTCTTAACTTTAAATGTAGCTGCACAGGCTGATCTCAGCATCAGTAAGGTTGCACAACTGATCACTGGCGGCATCATCCAATACACCATCACTGTCAGGAACAACGGCCCATCATATGCCCGAAACGTGCAAGTAAAAGACCCACTTGCAGATTCCACCGCTTATTACAATCATATAACGACGCAAGGATCATGCGCTGTTGATGGAGCGACTGTAGATGGAGCGACTGTAGATTGTGCGCTTGGAGATATGGCCCCGAACGCTACAGCAAGAGTAATAATTCGGGTCAAGCGTACCAAGCCGGTTTTTATGATTGAAAATAAAGTAATTGTTACATCCTCTACTCATGACCCCAATCCGGCTAATAATACATTCACGATCAGGGTGCCGGTTTATGGATTATCAGGAATTTCAATGCCTGAAGATTCTTTGGGCCTGACTCTGCTCCAAACAGAAAGGGATTTTGTTTTTTAATGATTAAATCTGCGATGGGAGCCTTAATCAGGCTCTCATCGCTATCTTTAATCTTCATCAAACATACAACAGTTAACACCGGCCGTATATTCTGATACAATACTTTTATGTCGATCATCCTTGTCACAAACGACGACGGAGTTTATTCCCGGGGTCTCATTTCTCTTTTCAGGAGCATGCAGAAACTTGGCGATGCATATATAATCGCACCGGACAGAGAGAGGAGTGCGGTCAGTCATGCATTAACAATGCATAAGCCCCTCAAGGTCGAAAAATTAAGAAAGCATATATACTGCATTAATGGAACTCCAACCGACTGTGTTGCAATAGGAGTTAACAAAATCCTTCCTGAAAAACCGGTATTTATTGTATCGGGCATCAATAAGGGAGCAAACCTGGGAGATGATGTTACCTATTCCGGGACTGTCTCTGCAGCAATAGAGGCTACAATAATGAACATACCTGCATTTGCTGTTTCACTTGTAAGCCGCAGAAAAAACTTTTCAGCTTCGGACTTTACCGCTGCTTCCGGAATCTCCCTGAAAATTGGTGAATATATCCTCAAACACTCTTTACCTTATGATACCTTTCTGAATGTCAATGTTCCGAACGTGAATGCTAAGGGCATAAAGGGAATCAAATTAACAAGACAGGGGAAGCGCATTTACGATGATTCCATACAGGAGACCTTTGACCCTCACGGTGAAAAACATTACTGGATCGGAGGAGGACAGCCTTACTGGGAGCATGGCGAGGATACAGATATTCAGGCTGTTCAGGACAATTATGTCTCTGTCACTCCCATTCATCTTGACCTTACCAACTATGACGCGTTGAAATTTCTGAAGAAAAGATTATCGTTGAATATTAAGGATGAAACTTAAAAACAAAATATTATTTCGTGCAACGATGTCATTCCAGCTTGTCTGGAATCTTTTTTAGAAATAAAAGATTGCGAAAGGATTCCGAACAAGTCGGAATGACAAAAGAGGGATTTTGCTTTTACTAATATGAAAAAATATGATGTCATAATAGTCGGCGCTGGTCCTGCAGGTATATTCTCAGCCCTGGAATTGCTCCGGTTAAAAGAAGATGCAAAAATTCTGATAATCGAAAAGGGCAAGGACATTGATAAAAGAATCTGCCCTATGAAGATAAGGGAGATTTCCTGTGCCGCCTGTCCTGAATGCGCATTGCTTAGCGGCTGGGGCGGAGCCGGCGCTTACAGTGACGGCAAATTAACCCTTTCTCATGAAACCGGAGGATTTCTTTCCAGATACAAAGATATAAACATTCTGCGGTCCCTCATAACCTCTGCGGATGAAATCTGGATGAGTTATGGCGCTCCAAATATAGTCTATGGTGATGATCAGGATAAAATAGCCAAAATAGGAATGCTTGCAGCAGAAAACAATCTTACCTTAATACCATCAAAAATACGGCATATAGGCACTGAGAGGTGCAAGATCGTTTTGAAAAATATCAGGGAATCACTGAATAAAAAGGTTGAAATGCTTTTCAACTCTGAAGTAGAAAGGGTGCTCACACAAAAAAGAAAGGCTGTCGGCGTCAGGCTTAAGGACGGCACAAAATTATATTCAGATTTTGTAATACTCGCTCCCGGACGTGAGGGATCAAGATGGCTCGAAAAGGATTCAAAAAGGCTGCGTCTTACGCTGCTGAAAAATCCTGTTGATATCGGTGTGAGGGTTGAATTGCCGTCTGCGGTATTTGATCCTCTCACCAAGATAACCTATGAACCCAAGCTTATCTTCCATTCAAAAATGTTCAATGATAGAGTTAGGACATTCTGTGTAAATCCCTATGGTGAAGTTGTAAAAGAATATCTGAAGGGCATCTGGACCGTGAACGGCCACAGTTACGCAAACAGCAAAACCGACAATACTAATTTTGCACTTCTGGTCAGCACTTTCTTCACAGAGCCGTTTGATGAGCCGATACTGTACGGCAGCTATATCGCAGGATTGGCAAACCTTCTCGGAAAGGGAGTAATCGTTCAGCGTCTTGGAGATTTGCACATGGGCAGAAGATCAACTCATGAAAGAATAGCAAACGGGGATGTTAAACCAACCCTTAAGGATGCAACACCCGGAGATTTGAGCTTTGTCCTGCCATTCCGTCATCTCACCAATATCCTTGAGATGCTTGAGGCGCTTGATAAGATAGCGCCTGGTGTTAATTCAGAACATACCTTATTATACGGAGCAGAGGTAAAATTCTACTCAATGCTCCCTAAATTGACAGAATCCCTCGAAACCGAGATAACAAGTCTTTTTGCGATTGGCGACGGAGCAGGCGTTAGCAGGGGGCTTATACAGGCTTCTGTCTCAGGAATAATATCTGCGAGGGAAATATCAAAGAGATTATAGTGCAATGATATACAAAACGTTATACTGTAATTAAGGTAACGCTTCAGTGAAGCGTGGATATATCCCCACTTTGGAAAAGGGAGGCAAGGGGGGATTTTTGTATTATCTTGAAATCATTTAATAAAATCTCCCCTAACCCCTCTTTGCCAATGAGGGGAATTAATTTTTTACACCTTTGACTGAAGGGATTCGTAATTAAGTGTCATTCCTGCTTGTCTGGGATGACAAAAAAGGAGTTTTTGTGGATTTTGATGCATTAAGAGAATATATGGTAAGGACTCAACTCATCCCTCGTGGGATAAAGGACGAGCGGGTGCTTTCTGCAATGAAGAAAGTCCCGAGGCATCTGTTTGTTAATGAGTCCATGCAGCACAGAGCCTATGATGATATGGCCCTTTCAATAGGTGAAGGCCAGACAATCTCACAACCCTATATGGTAGCTGTCATGACAGAGTTGCTTGAACTAAAAGGAAATGAAAAGGTATTGGAAATCGGGACAGGCTCGGGTTATCAGGGAGCTATACTCGCTGAACTCTCTAAAGAAGTCTACACTGTTGAGCGGATCGCTTCACTTGCTAAGCGCTCAGAGGATAAATTCGCTTCTCTCGGTTACATGAACATTTATATTAAGGTCGGTGACGGAACATTAGGATGGCAGGAGGAGTCGCCTTTTGACAGGATAATAATAACTGCAGGCGCTCCGAAAATCCCTGATCCTCTCATAGAACAACTCTCGGAAGGGGGCATTCTGATTGCCCCTGTAGGAGACCGTTTCTCTCAGATACTCTTAAAGATCAATAAAACCGCGGGCAAGCTCTCAGAAGAACATCATACCCCATGTGTATTTGTACCTCTGATCGGAACACATGGATGGAAGGGAGAGGATCCTGCATCATCCCAATAATGAACCTCCCCGCCGCAGAGACGGCGGGGTATCCTCAATCTCCCCTCCCTTGAGAATAAGAAAGCTTTGGAGCTGATAGAATATCTGAAGAAAAGACTCAGGAGCAAGGCATTGGTGATAACCTATTGCTGGGTGACCAATGAAAATAATTACGTTTATTCCTTCGAAAATCTAAACGCAATGTTCGAAAATTATCTCAAAAAAGTCGAAGCTATCACAAAAGAGCAAGGGCTTCCTAATGACATCTATCTGAAATTCAGACACGAGACAGGCAAGATACTGCATGATGCAGCCATGGAGAGGCAGGAATACCGGTGGGCAATCTATTATGAAAATAAATAGGGATTAATTGTTTTGTAGTAAAAATACTGATATTTATTTTCAGAAATCAGGAAACATCTTAAGATAAAGGAGGCTGCCGTCTCTAATCATTATTCGAGCGGTGAGAATACCGCCTTCGACGTACTGCACATTAAAATCTTTATATCCGCTGGATACAAGACCGTGCGCATTTGCCGGACAGCCGCGTTCACAGCCGGCTATCCCATTGATCATTCTCGGAATCAGTCCTCTTACATCCAAAGCAGCAATGTCAACCTGTTTCGAAAAGGCAAATCGTTCAATCCGGGCAATTATGGCGTCAAGATCAGGCTTAAAGGGTTTATCAATCTGTATTGTTATAGAAGCGTCATCAATAACTACATCAAGAACCACAGAGCCCTCCATTTTTTGTAAGCTTTGCGCAAAATATATATCTCAATCACGTAAATATATTATTTTACATCAAACTTGTCCAAAATGTTTTTGTTATTTTGTTTGTATTTTATTAACGAGGCATCCTGCTTTCTATTACATTTGCTAAAATCTCATTCTTACCCTGTAGGTAATTTTTGTCTCCCTGTCTTTTGGCACAGGGACTTTAAACTCTGCAGTAAACGCCTCTGTCTTTTCATACCTTTGTGATGAACTGAGCATAGTCCAGTCGCCGGGTATTGGTTCAACAACCTTTACAACAACACCCTCCTTCTTGTGGTTCCTGAGAGATATTTCAAAGGCAGCCTCATAGGTATCAGAGGCGATCTTTTTCCAGTCTGTCTGTTTTCTGCTTCCGATCACATCAAAGGCATTGCCGAGCTTTATCCTGAATTTCTCGTCTTTTGGTGTATGGTCTATGGAATCTTCTCCGACAAACTGCAGGCTTTGTTCTTTATCATGCTTGTAGACCCTTATTGTACCTTTAGGCAAAGGGATGCCGAGGTTGTGCTCTTTCCTATTTTCTATTTCCACAAATACACCAACCTTTTGGTTTGTGATCGCATCGCCATAGTGATTGTAATAATAATATCTCGCACCATAGTAGAGGAGTTCTTTTTTTACAGGAATGTTACCTGCACGCACAAGACTGATCTGCTTTGTCTGATTTTCTTTTATGGTTGAAGGTCTTTCCAAAGTATATATGTGATATTCAAAAAATTCTTCTTCCCTGAACTGTGCTGCCGGTTTTGCTGCTGCTTCCGCCACCCTCAGCATTTTATCATTATATTCATGCTCATCCTTAACCCTGTTCACGTCTCCTGCGACAAGCTTCAGTTTGGCATCTTTGTATGTTGCTCCACTTCTGTTATCAATCGTAACCCAGCCTGAAAGGTCTGCCATGTCATCTTTATCATTCAGGGTGACAACATAATCCGACCGCCAGTTTATCCCGTTTGTAAGGTACGATGCCTCAACCTTCTGAACAGATGAAAGGTTGTTTTCAATAAGCCACACAAGAGTTGGTTTTGAGATAAGGTTTTCCGGGACTTCCGGGAATATGATCCTCCCGGGATGACCAAAGGTTATCTCGTCGCCTATCCTGAATATCGGCCCACCGTTGTTTGAGAGGATTGTAGCTGTAACAATCTCCTCTCTCTCTGAATAGGGATTTTTATAGTAAAGTTTCACATCTTTACCTACATACTTATCAAGAAGTTTCTGCGGGTTCAGAAGGTCATACTCATAGTTCTGCTCAAGCACCTGCATGCTGTCAGGGTCGATCAGTGATTTTATATGGACGCTTGTTGGAATTATCTGGGAAGCCACATCCATGAACCTAAGTTCTCCTGTACCCCCTTTAAGTTTTATCTCCCTCTGGTCTTTCACAAGCCCGAGGTTGACGTTGTAGATCGTAACAGCTACGCCGGTCTGGTCATTAATACCGGTTGAAAGTATCCCTGATTTTTTATCACCTTTTTCCGGAACTGCGGATGCACTGTAACCAATCCCAAGCAAAAGCACTGCAACAACTGCAAAAAATAAGAACCTTTTCTTCATTGCAAGCCTCCTTTAAAGTTTTTTGATCGTTCTTGGTTGTTTAGACAACTAAGATTCAGAAAAAGTTCCAGGCGCTAGATTATTTTTTTGCTTGGTTCAAAAGGACTTTAAGAATATAATTATTTTGGAGTTTAATTGAGAAAAGGAGGACGTTTGTTACACCTACAAAGAAACAAAATCAGCCTATTGAAATAATTGAGACATACTGGCACAAATAGAAGTCTGATTTAATAGGCAGGCTTAAGGAGGTCGACGGAAGGGACATGACATATAATCCAGAGAAACACCATCGGCGAACGATACGTCTGAAAGGTTATGATTATTCACAAGCAGGGGCATATTTTGTAACGGTATGCAGACAAAACAGGGAATGTCTGTTTGG
>VGWX01000107.1 GCA_016873615.1 Nitrospira sp.
ATCCCCCCGTCACCTGAACCATCAATGCAATAATCTTTTTCTCTTCCTCTAAAATCAAAGCCGTGTGCCAGCAGCCACCATTGAGCAAAGGATTTCCAGATTTTTATGCCGGGATATTCTTGTTTCAGAATGGGGACAAGTTCTTCAAAAAGGGAAGCGCGCATTCACAAACCTCCTTTAAACGGATAGCTAACATAGAACTTGATGAAACTTAAATGGGCCAGTTGAGTTTCACCATTTTTTCCTTTTTCGGGTCAAACAAGTCTTGCCCTCTGGATAAAATTAATTTATCCCCTGTGCAGGTGATAAATACCAGCTCACAAATATCATGGATTCCTTTGCCTCTATGAGTTTTCCTGTCATTTTGTTCTAACTCTTTCATATATTTATTTTCAGTTAAAAATAATCGGGCTGCAGTCTTTATAAGATGATCATAAAATTTGTAAGGATTTTCAAAAATTAATCTCCTCAGTGATTTATGAAAATATTTATATTGAGGTAAGTATACGTCCCAGGTAGGATAACTTTTTACTTTCCTATCTGGTAATACTAATAACCATACAAAATATCTGGGGATATCTTGTTGAAAATCAAGATAGTTAGCAAGGGTGCCATAGTAATACCAGAGCTTATTGACGTTATATTTATCTTTTAACTTTTTGTGTTCCCAAAAAAGATATAATTGTGCACGGTCAAGTGTTTCCAGTTCAAGGAAGAGTCTGTCTTTCCCATTTTTTCGGTATACATAATCAACCCTTTGATAACTACCAATGTCATACCCCGCTGGCATTCTATTAGTAACTTCACTCTTAAATTCAAGATCGGTCAATTCACCAAGTGTTACTGCAATTTTATCAAAGAGTTGCGAAGATAATTTTTTACCTTTCAGAAATTCAGGATCGAAGACCTTACCGTTTTTGAATGCTTTAGAGTGTATTTCCATACTTTTTTTCATTTTGATAAAAAAAGTATTAATCATAATATTTTCTCCCCATAATCAGAGAATGCATCGTAACGAATATACCTGGACATAACATTTTTTGATGTTGAAAAATCACTTCACTCCTCTTCTCTCTTCTTCACTAATCTGACATTTATCTTTTCTATTTCCTCGGCAAATTTTAATAATCTATCCCTGATTTTTTTATCAAGTTCTTCATCATCAATACATTTCTGCAATCTTGCAAGATTAAGCCCTGAAACATCCTCCCAAATTCCGGCCTTCTTCACAAACTGTTCTAATTCTTCCCGTCCCTCTTCATTCGAGCGAGGGAACTGATATGCCATCTTTTCTGATATCCGAAGCGCGTAATCACTTCCGGTAATGGTTGTAACTTCCTCATTCCTTGCATACTCTATGGCTGCTTCTTCTATTAAATCAAGCTCTAACTGCAGTTGTTGTGCCTCATCCTGAAGTCGCCTGATCTTCGATTTGACAGAAGCATAATGGTTAACCAGAGAGACCCCTCTTTCCTTTAAATGTTTATTCCGGGGGAGATCCTGGACTTTAATCTCATGCTTCTTTGCAGGGCAATATAGATCGAACTCGCACCAGTCGCAGAGATTGCTCTCAACCGGTTTAAAAGATTGATCTTTTTCAATTGTCTTTATTAATGAAAGGACCTCTTTTTTGAGGTCTTTCAATTGAGCATCAGATCTGGTTGAGGTGAACTCCTTATCAAAGACAAGATAATGCCACTTGAGATATATATCTTTGGCATCCCTGAATTTCTCTTTTATTCCTATCTGGTAGAGGGCAAGCTGCCTGTCGGAATCAAGTTTATCCTGGGCGGGCAGGAACCCCGATGTCTTGTAATCGTGGATTTCATAAACACCGTCTCCAACATGACTTAACCGATCTATATATCCCTGGATTGAATAGTCTTCAATCTTAAAGGTGACTAAATGCTCTGTCGAAAGGGTCTTTGACTGACTGAAGGGATGGTGCCTCTTGTAGTAGTTGGTTATTGCTTCTATGCCGGTATGATAATAATGGTCTTTGTTAAAATTCTTTTTTACAACGACAACATTTTCATGCCAGTTCTTATCCCATTCAGTTCTGTAAAACTCAAGGAGGTCTTCAAGGGGATTGAGTTTCGTGAGGATGAGTTCTTTATAGAGCTTTTCGAGGACATCATGGACTCTGGTTCCGAGGAAGGCCTCAATGCCCTCCTCACCTTCAGGAGGTTTTATGCGGTCTATATATTTGAGCTTGAACTGCTGCGGGCAGTTTTCATAGGTCTGAAGTCTGCTGTTTGAATACACCGGCATAAGTTATCCCCTTAAATCACCCGGTATTCATTCTATCAAAGTCGGTTTGTTTGTGCTATATAAGCTAATGATCGATTACAATTTCTTGCCCAGTTTCTTCATTATCAGAGCGAGCAGTATCAGCAGGGTGCCAATACTGGGCTTGTTGCCTTTGTCCGGATCCTTCTCGTCGTCCTCTATCTTGTCGAGAATCTTCCTTATGCCTTCATTGTCCGGGAATTTCTCAAGGCCTTCCTGGAGAACCCCCTTTGCCTCATCTATCCAGCCGTACTCGAAATATGCCTCTCCGAGGTTTTCATACATGCCGGGCTCTTCAGGGAATTCTCTCATCCCTTCCAGTGCCGTCTCCAGGGCTTCACGCTTCAGTCCCATATCCATATATGCACAGACAAGGCCTCCGTAAATACTGGAGGACAGCAACCCTGTGTCCGATGCCTTTTTATAATATTCGACAGCTTTTTCAGGATACCCCATCATTAAATGGCAGTATCCGGTCTCGACGAGATAATCTGGTTCGTCAGGATATTTCTTCATAAGTTTTGAGATAGTTGATAAGGAATCCTCGTAATAACCCAGATCGCTTAATGTTAATGCCTTGTCATAAAGTGCATGCCTGTCACCCGGACTGCATTTTATGGCCTTCTTGAAATACCTGAGTGCATCAACGTCATAGCCCAGGCGCCTGTGGATGAGACCCATTGCAACAAGCATACAGCCTGAGTTCGGGAATCTCTTTAGTCCTTTAACCAGAATCCTGCCTGCGTCTTCATAATACCCCATCTCGGTGAGCGCCCTGGCTATGCCGTTATATTTTTCTTCGCCATCTGTCCTCCATGAAAGGGACTGGTATACGGAAAGCCCTTTGTCAAGCTCACCGGCATCAAGCAGCGCCCATCCAAGCTGATTTTTAAGGAATGAAAGCTCTTCGGTCAGATATTTCCTGGCGCTCCTGCTTGTCGTATAATCCAGATCCCTCAGAACCCTCTTAACGTTCCTTTTCAGGTCTTTAATCTCTTTGAGGATATTTGCCAGTGCCGGGTCTCTTTTTTTCATAACGCCCCCCCCCGAGACAAGATTAATTTAAGGATAATATTTCTATCCTCTTTCTATATAAATATTATAAAGTCAGGTATCCCCCAGGGAGTGTCCTATGTTTTTTTAGTCGGAAGTTAAAGGGCCAGATTTACGGTTAAGAGGAATAGAGACTTGCTAAATACGCAACAAAGCTATATATCCCGTATCAGCTCTCAGGAAGGGTCTAAGATTTTCTGAAGGATCAACTGAACCAATCGGAAAGAGATTCACAAGAAAGAAAAGAAAATCCCTGTTAATATGCCCCCGAGCAGAATCAGTCCGTAATCCTGAAGTCTGCTGCTTTGGGTAAGGGAAGAAAGAACCTTAAGCATAAGGTCAGTCTTAATCATCAATAATGCTGAGGTGAACGTGAATGATGGAACAATGATCCATTTCAGTCTGCCGTGGTAATATTTCTCGATAATTATTGTGGTCCCAAAAGTGACAGCGGTAAATATCAGAATATTTGCGAGTATTATTAAGGCAAGAGACATATTGAGGACTCCATATTTTTAGTTTACAGGGTAGCCACTGTTTGGTGTCAATAAGCTATATCAGGCGTACACAATATATTTGAGCAGATTACAGTGCATCCCCTGATACCTCTTACTTTTTCTTTTTAATGCTTTTGAGGATTGAGGATAACAGAAGGGATATACTGATTAAGGCGGGCTCTTTGGTGCCGTCTGTATCGTTCATATCATCATCTATTATCTGCAGGGCTTCCTGTAAATCTTCATCGTCAGGGAACTTTTTAAGGCCTTCTTCCAGTATGCTCCTTGCTTCATCAACCCAGCCATATTCCATATAACATCTGCTAAGGATTTCATACATGCATGGTGAATCAGGGAATTCTTTTAAACCTTTCTGCGCTATCTCAAGAGCATCATGATTAAATCCCATATGACTATATGCACAGGCCAAACCTCCATAGATAACGTTGGATAAATAACCGCAATCCAATGCTTTTTTGTAATATTCAACTGCTTCTTCAGGATAACCCATCAGCTGTGAGCAGTATCCAGCCTCGCACAGATATGAGCCATGATCAGGGTCTTCCTCTAAAAGTTTCCTTACTATTGAAAGGGAATCCTCATAAAAACCAAGCTCGCTGAGAGTTGTTGCTTTAGAATAAAGCGCCAGATAAGAGTCGGGACAGTTTTTAAGAGCTTTTTTAAAATACTTCAATGCATCAATACATAAGCCCTGGCATTTGCATAAATCCCCCATTTTCAATAGAAGAAAGTGTGAATTGGGGAATCTCTGGAGCCCCTCTTCCAAAACCCGCCTTGTCTCGTCATAGCGTTCCATCATTAATAGTGCCATTGAGAGGCCATTGTATTTAAATTCCCCGTATTTCTTCCCGGACATGGATTGATATACTTTAAGTTCTTCTTCATAATCTCCGCAGTCATTGAGTTTATAGCCGATATGCAATTTAATATCCTCGATTAATAACTCGAGCGTCTCTTTACGATCCGAGGTTTTTGCCTGCTGGTATTTCTGCTGGACTCTTTCGAGCCTTTGGCTCAGTTTTGCAATCTCTTTTCGTATTGATGCTTTATCCTCTTCGCTTATTTCCATTGGCCACCTCATTTAAGGTTTTATAATAGAGTCGCCCTCAGTCCCTAACAACTGTAAAGACAGATTATGTAGGCAGCGAAAAACCCAAAGATCATTATGCCGGCATATATCAGATAATCTGTGAACAGAACTGCGGTTGGTTCCATAAGAACACCCCTTTCGTGTAATTATTTTTTTAATTACATTCTAACGGGCGACCTCACCCAGGCAGTGTCCTATGTTTTGGAGGAGGAGATGTTAATAGATCTTTGCGATTCTCTTTGCTTCTTCTTTGATGATCTGTCTGAGGGCTTTGGGTTTGATTACCTCGACACCGGAACCGTGTTTCAGAATCTCCATGGTGATCTCTGAGAAGCTGGCAACAGGAAAGCTCAATTCGATCGATCCGTCGGTAAGATGCCTCACCTTCTGGTTCTTATGCCAGATCTGGCCTCCTATCCATCTTGATTTGAGGGGAGAGAACCGGAGGGTTACTTCTTTAACCTCGGTACCCTTATAGATACCGAATGCCGACTGGAGGTGTTCTTCGATATGAAAGGACTCTGGCATGGCAAATATGGTGTCGAGAATGCTCAAATCGCTAATCCTGCTCAAAACGAAATTTCTGAGGCCTTTTCTCAAGTGGCAGTATCCGATCAGATGCCATGTCCCCATGTAATTAAGGAGATGATAGGGATCGACTGTCCTCTGGATTTTTTCTTTGTATGCAGGCGAAAGATAGGAAAATAAAACCGGCCTTCTCTTCAGGCATGCCTCAAGGACATCCCTGAAGACCTGCCCGGGAGCAGGATGGTATTCAACCAACTGAAAAGAGAGGTTTCGGTCAATGTCTTCTGTTGCAATGGAATGCCTGTTGACGATGGATGTGATTTTACTGATAACTGCCGAGATTTCGTCTCCGATGGAGCTTTTGGCAATATCCTGGAGAACCTTTCTTGCAATCAGCAGAGAGGAGATTTCTTCAGAGGAAAGATAGATCATCGGCAGAGAGAATGTCTCCTGCTCATATAAATACCCTTTTTGGATTTTGTCATATGCCAGAGGGCAATTAAGCCTGTCACGCATGAACTCTATGTCACGCTGAGCAGTTTTTGTGGATATTTCGAATTGTTTTGAGAGGCTGGTTGTGTTGGGGTATTTCTTCTGTTTTACGCGGTCTTCAAACCATATAAAGCGCTCATAGATATTTTTTGATCCCATGATTGACAAGTATACCAGATTCCCATTTTGAGAACTAATATCCTTTTGTCCAGCCTTCATGAACTTCCAAAATCGTTTAAAAACTCCCCATCAGATATACAGATTTCTGGAAGAATGACATAGAATTATTAATATAAGCGGGAGCGTTTATACCTATGAGAAGGAATTCTAAGCTGTCCACCTGCAAACAAGTAGGCTCGGCATACTATCGCAGATGATGAATTCTATCTACCTAAACAGGTCAACTCAGTTGACAATTTCCCAAAATACCTGCGGGCAGTTGTAAATTAAATAGCTTTATCCTATCGAGGATAAATCAAGGTATTGTATACTTTAAAACTGTGCGTCCTGAGATATAAATCGGTAATATATGCAGCGACAATTTATCGGACCGGGATATGACTGACAAAAAATCCAATGACCTGCTTCACGGCGTCACGCTGGAGATGATTCTGAATAGACTGGTAGAACATTACGGATGGGAGGCGATGGGCAGGACGATTCATATCCGGTGTTTCAATAACGACCCAAGTATCCGATCCAGCCTCCAATTTCTGAGAAGAACCCCGTGGGCGCGAAGTAAAGTCGAGGCACTTTACCTAAAGTATATGCGGGAGACAAACGATGATATCTAAGACCAGTGCATGAAGGACTTCGCTCTCTTTACCGATGTGAGTCTCAACCCCATACTTAAAATTGGCATCGGGGCTTGTCTTGTCCTCCCTGCTCCCTTTCTCAGCGTCTCTTTTCCGAAAATCGAAAAAACCGAAATCACCGGCCGGATAACCTTGCGGAGATTTAAAGATACAACATCATCGACAA
>VGWX01000108.1 GCA_016873615.1 Nitrospira sp.
TCATGCTCAACAACAATGACAGTATTGCCGGCGTCCCTGATTGAGGAGAGGCTTTCGAGAAGCTTTATACAATCCCTCGGATGCATGCCTATGCTGGGTTCATCGAGGATATATAAAACCCCTGTGAGGGATGAACCAAGTTGCGTTGCGAGTCTTATTCTCTGGGCCTCTCCACCTGAGAGAGTAAGGGACGGTCTTTCAATGGTGAGATAAGCGAGTCCCACCTTCTCCATGAAATGAAGTCTGTCCCTGACCTCCTTAAGAACACGCGATGCAATTGTTTTTTCCCTGTCCGTCAGTTTCAGAGAGGTTATAAAACCGAGCGCATCTTTTACAGACATATGCGCGAATTCTCCGATGTTCTTATCCTGTATTTTTATGCTGAGCGCTTCTTTTCGCAATCTGAAGCCGTTGCAGAGCCTGCAGTATTTATATTCTTCAAGTTCGGCAGAATCCTCATCAAGATTTTCAAATCCGAGTCCGTTGCACCGGGGACAAGCGCCCTGCCTGCTGTTGAATGAGAAAAACATCGGATTGATCTCCGGATAGCTGATTCCACATTTTGAACATACGGCAGATTTTGAGAATAATATGTCCCTGTTCTCAGAAAGCAGATTGATTGCAACAGTATCTGAGTGGCTGAGGGCTGTTTCAATAGCGTCTTTTATCTGCCGGTCAATTCCGGGTTTTATAATGAACCTGTCTATGACAATCTCTATCGTGTGGCGCTTATGTTTTTGCAGGGTAATGTCCTGTGTTAAATCAATTATTTTGCCGTCTATCCTTGCTCTTATGAAACCTTCACGGCGCTTCTCCTGAAGTTCTTTTCTGTATTCACCCTTTCTGTCCCTGACCATTGGGGCGAGTATCTGAATTTTGCTTCCCTGGGGAAGGGACATTACAGAGTTGATGATATTTACGGATTCCTGCCTCGATATCACAGATCCGCAGCTATAGCAGCTCTGTTTCCCTATTCTTGTATACAAAACACGCATATAATCATATATCTCGGTTATGGTGCCGACTGTTGAACGAGGACTTTTATTGACTGTTTTCTGATCGATTGATATGGAAGGAGAGAGCCCCTCTATATAATCGACATCAGGTTTGCTTAGCTGTTTGATAAACTGTCTGGCATAAGCAGAAAGGCTTTCAACATAGCGTCTCTGTCCCTCGGCATATATCGTATCTATAGCAAGCGATGACTTGCCGGAACCTGAAGGGCCTGTTATTACTGTCAGCGCTTCCCTGGGGATGGAGATGTCGATATTTTTGAGATTATGTTCCCGTGCTCCTTTTATGATTATGAAATTCTGCATAAGGGTATCTATTCAATATAACTGAAAATATCCGAAGAAGTTAAGCGGAGAAAATCTTTGAGTGTGATACGGCACTATTGCTTTATCAACCAATCCTTTGAGAAATATTCACCCCCTGTACGAGTTCACCCCCTACCTTGGTAGGATTGTAATTAGTCTAAAAAAATGTAAAATAAACATATATTTATTCAGTTACTAAGAAATGCATAAGTAAGATTAGAATATGTATCCTTACTTATAACCGTCTTAGTATGTCAGGCGAATTATGAGAATAGATCAGAAGATATGGACGCCGGAGAAGGGATGGATTCCTGAGTTATCGGGAAGGACAGACGAAAAAGTACAGTTGGTTCTCTTCTTTGGCTCCACTCAGATATTAAGAAATAGAATTCCCTGCGGGGAGATTAAACAGGCTTATCCGAATGCCCATTTTTGTGGATGTTCAACAGCAGGTGAAATTGCTGGGACACAGGTTACTGATAATGCATTTGTTATGACAGCAATAAGCTTTGAATCTACCAGGATTCAGGGAGCCGAGGTTGAGTTGAGCCACGCTCTCGATAGTTACCGGGCAGGCCAGCTTCTTGCTCAGTCTCTCGAGACAAACGGCCTAAGACATGTCATAGTTCTCTCGGATGGAATCCATGTAAATGGAAGTGACCTGGTAAGAGGGCTGACTGAAGTCCTTCCATCTGAAGTTTCGATAACAGGAGGTCTTGCAGGAGATGGAGAACGTTTTGAAGAGACACTTGTATGCTGGGATAGCCACCCTCAGAATAAAACAGTTGCTGCGGTCGGCTTATATGGGGATAAATTAAGAATCGGCTATGCTTCTCAAGGGGGCTGGGATTCCTTTGGTCCTGAAAGGTTAATAACAAAGGCAAAAGGCAATATATTATACGAACTGGATGGCAAGTCAGCCCTGGACCTGTATAAATTATACCTTGGCGAACAAGCTGCAGGACTCCCTGCCACAGGCCTTCTTTTTCCCCTGAGTCTTCGAGCAAAAGACAGTCAAACAAGCCTCGTCAGAACGATTCTGTCTGTAAATGAAGAAGAACAAAGCATGACGTTTGCCGGAGATGTTCCTGAGGGGTCTTATGCCCGTTTAATGAAAGCAAACTTTGACAGACTGATTGACGGTGCAATCGGAGCTGCAACAAAAAGTTATGACGCAATCGGCTCTTTCTCTCCGGAACTGGCCATGCTCATCAGTTGTGTCGGGAGAAAAATGATCCTCAAGCAGAGGACTGAAGAGGAGATTGAAGGTGTTCGTGATATTTTGGGGGAAAAGACTGTAATGACAGGCTTTTATTCATATGGTGAATTATCGCCGTTCAATCAGGGCGGCATCTGTGCATTGCACAATCAGACAATGACAATTACTGTTCTTTCTGAAAAATAATCATGGAAAAAATACACAGCCTGCTTAAACGTCAGCTAAAGAAACTTTTAGGCGACTCGTATTCTCTTCCAAAGGAATTACAGGAAATTTTCAAAGCTATAAATAATGCATATATTCAATCAGATATCGACAGAAATATGCTTGAGCGATCTCTTGATCTGAGTTCACAAGAGTTACTCACGACAAACACAGAACTCCAAAAAACCCTTTCACTCCTCAATGCAACAATTGAATCCACAAGAGATGGGATACTCGTTGTTGATTTGACAGGGAAAATAATAAGTTATAACACAAAATTTGTAGATATGTGGAATATTCCTGCTTATATTCTTGATTCCCGAGATGATTCTGCAGCACTCAATTGTGTTCTGGATCAACTTAGTGAACCTGAAATATTTATAAAAAAAGTGCAGGAATTGTATGCGCAACCAGATGCAGAGAGCTATGATCTATTGCAATTCAAGGATGGCAGAATCTTTGAACGGTATTCAAGGCCTCAGAGAATAGAAGATAAATATGTCGGTAGAGTTTGGAGTTTTCACGATATCACGATACAGAAAAGGGCTGAAGAACAAATTGCCCAAATGGCATATTTTGATGTTCTGACAAATTTGCCGAACCGCTATTTATTCAAAGATCGTTTGAATCAGGCGATTTTGTATGCAGAAAAATACAAAAAGTTATTAGCTGTAATTTATCTTGATTTAGATGAGTTCAAGCGTGTTAATGATACATTTGGCCATAATTTTGGAGATAAAATTTTACAGGCTGTATCTGACCGCTTAGAAAAAAGCATACGCAAAATCGATACCCTTTCACGTATCGAAGGGGATGAGTTAGAGACAACTGTAGCAAGGCTTGGCGGAGATGAATTTACCATATTACTGAGAGAATTAAAGGAAAATAAGGATGCCAGCAGAGTAGCACAGCGTATTGTTGATCTTTTCTCACAACCTTTTCATATAGAGAACCGTTTGATATTCATTACGACGAGCATCGGCATGGCATTATACCCTAATGACGGCCGGGATGTTGATACCCTTTTAAGAAATGCAGATACAGCAATGTATCATGCAAAAGAAAAAGGTCGAAATCATTTCCAGTTCTTCTCAGAGCATATGAATATCGAAGTTCTTGAACGATTTTCTATGGAGAACAGCTTGAGAAACGCAGCATACAAGGAAGACTTTCAATTATATTATCAGCCACAATTTGACAGCTCTACAGGCAGGATTATCGGTGTGGAAGCTTTGATAAGGTGGATGCACCCTGAAAAGGGGATGCTTTTGCCGGATACATTTATCCCAATATCAGAAGACAGCGGATTGATCATGCCGATTGGAAGTTGGGTAATCAGGACAGCCTGCGAACAGAATAAAGCCTGGCAAATTGCGGGTTTCCCGACAATATATGTTACGGTCAATATCTCCGGTATACAGTTTAAACAGAAAAATTTTTTGGAATCGATAGCTCAGATATTGCTCGATACGGGTTTAGAGCCGCAATACCTTGAGTTGGAGCTTACAGAGAGCATTCTTATGGAGCCAACAGAGACAACTTTCAATACCTTGAATGAGTTAAAAGCTGCAGGCGTAAGAATTGCAATTGATGATTTCGGCAAAGGATATTCATCGCTCGGATATTTAAAGCGCTTGCCTATAGATACCCTGAAAATTGACCGGTCTTTTGTGCGTGATATCATATCGGATCCTGACGACAGAGCAATCGTAAGAGCCATTATATCACTTGCGCGCAGCCTCAATCTGAAGGTTATTGCCGAAGGAGTAGAAACTCACGAGCAGTTGTCTTATCTGCAGGAACAAGGCGCTGACGGCATACAGGGCTTTTTGTTGAGTGAGCCAATCACGCTAAATTCCTTCACGCAGCTACTGAAAAAAGAAGGCCAGCTTCATCCTCATAAATTCACAGAATACATAAAAACAGAAGATTCTTTTAGAATTTAATAGAATGGTGTAATATATATAAATGAAAAGAATCATTTTAGTTGCATTATTCTTGCTCTTTCCATTGCTTGCTTATGCGCAACCATCGATATTGTTCGATTCTGAAAAATACGATTTTGGACCTGTATCAGATATCGATACAATAGAACATATTTTTGAGTTTACGAATACAGGTGATAAAGAACTCATTATCGACAAGGTAATTGCATCCTGAGGATGTGCAGCAGCGGTGGTCAGTTCGACCCATCTTAACCCCGGTGAAAAAGGAAAGATTTCTGCAAAGGTTGATATAAAAGGAAGAGCAGGTTTTATATCTAAAAGCGTTCAGATTTTTTCAAATGACCCCAAAAGACCTGTAGTCAACCTTTTACTCAAAGCCTTAATAAGTCAGTGAGCCGGTCTCACTTATTGTCCTGCCTTTTCCGTCTCCTCGTTCTTGTCTGTTTATTTCTTGTCCCTCATGATTTTATTTCAGCAGCGGATCAATATGCGCAAAAACGTCAGGTTATGATCCAGAATGACATCAAGGGGAGGGGGATAAAAGACAAAAAGGCGCTTGACGCAATGGCCAGGATCCCAAGACACCTTTTTGTAGAAGAGAGACTAAGAGAAAGGGCATATGCGGATTATCCGCTCCCCATAGGAGATGGACAGACCATATCACAACCCTATGTTGTGGCTTTGATGACAGAGGCTTTAAGATTGAAACCCGGTGACAGGGTGCTCGAAATAGGCACAGGTTCCGGTTACCAGGCAGCAGTGCTGGCAGAGATAGTGAAAGAAGTATATACAATTGAAATAAGGAAATCATTGGCAGATATTGCTGAAAAGAGATTCAGAGAACTTGGTTATAAAAATGTGAAGGTAAAATATGCTGATGGTTATTTCGGCTGGGAAGAATATGCGCCATTTGATGCGATAATCATAACTGCCTCAGCAAACCATATCCCGCCGCCGTTAATCAGGCAGATCAAAGAAGGCGGAAGACTTATTCTTCCATTGGGGAACACAGTCTATTATCAGATGTTAACGCTTCTCACGAAGAAAAAAGGTGATCTTGACGTTGAGCAGATGGGGTCTGTGGCTTTCGTGCCCATGATCGGAGAGGCAGAGAAAAGGAGGTAAAGGTAAAAGTTGTAGTGCAGACTAAGATAGAAGTACTGTCAAAAAGAAATCAATAAAGAGTTTCAGTTGTTTGTTTCAAGAACCGCTTCATAATAAGAAATGCTATTGCATATGTTAATGCCCCTATCCAGAGGACGAGCTTAAATCCAACCGCCATAGCCAGTATAATGGTCAGAACCGGCGCAAGTACAGAGAGACAACCGTTTATTGCCCATGCCCAGGGGATTAATGATTGATTCTTTTTGCTGAGAATTATAAGACCCGCAGGAAACGGAATCCCCATGAGGAATCCGAGAGGCATAAGAATAAACAATATAATAATAATTTTAACTGTAAACAGATGTGGTGAAATAATACCGGAGATATACGGGAGAAAAATAGTATATAAAATAATAAACATCGAGACTACAGCAGTAACTGCAGGACTCCTTAAGTGATAAATACGGTAACTTAAGAGACTCCCGGCGCCGGAACTTATCAATATGGCTGTGATGACTGTTGCTGCTGCATAAAAAGGAATTTCAAGAGGCAATATTATTTGTTGTATGATTGAGACTTCTACGAACATGAATCCGATACCGATGAAGCCAAAATAGGGCAAAAGGTTGAGGCCGGGATTGGTATTGTTCTTAACCTTACCATTAACCTTGTTATATTTGATTGCAGGGAGGATTATTAGGATAGAACTTAAAAAGATTATCTGTACAAAAACTGCTGGAAGGATATATCCTTCTTCGATAAAATACTGCCATTTGCCGCCCATAATTGTATAGGTCTCCCTTATGTTTTTCAGCTTGAGGTAGTAATGGAAAAACGGCTTGTCGTCAGAAACAGGATATATATTAAAAAGGTAATTACTGATAAAATTATTGCGTGTCTCAGGATGTATTATACTTTTGAATGCATGAAAATAATCATTTGTCTTCATACGCACATAAAGATTCGTCTCCTCTTCATGTATGCCCGGATAATGTATCAGATCAAACCTCAGGTTTTTTGAAAACCTTTTTATTCCCTCTATCTCATGCATGGTAAAAGGAGACCTTTTCAGGAGGATGCATATGCTTCCCCAACTGCGTATAGCGGCGACGTGTCTTTCAATATCTTTAATGCCAAGTTTTTCCATTGCCAT
>VGWX01000109.1 GCA_016873615.1 Nitrospira sp.
TTCATCTTCCGCTATGGGAGTGAACATCTTCCAGTATTGGCAGAAGATTGGCCAGGCAACGGAAATCGCGGCAGCCTGTGGCTTCTGCAGGAAAGGTGATAACATTTCGCAAAAAATTGTCTTTGAGGACAAATATCCAATTGACGGCAAGAGATTTCGGTTTGCACCAAATATTGATGTAGTGATTCATAATTCAGATTCTGCGAAAGTCAAACGGTTTGCAATCGAGTGTAAATTCACTGAGGCATATTCTTCCCATGGTCATTCTGGGTTAAAAGAGGAATATCTTAAACATGATAGTATCTGGGATGATATTCCAAGGCTCCACAGTCTGGCAAAATCAATCTGCCCGGATGACAATAAATTTATTCACCTCCACCCTGCTCAATTGATCAAACACATACTCGGGTTGAAATCACATTTTGGGAAAGAGGGATTCAGGCTTCTTTACTTCTGGTATGATGTGTTGGGAGAAGAAGGAGCGACACATCAAAAAGAAATAAGCGCTTTTGCAGAGAAAGCACGAGCCGACGGGATTAAATTCCATGCAATGAGTGTACAAGAACTAATCATAACTTTATCAAATGAATACCGGTTAGATCATCCTCAATATATTCAATATATAAGTGAGCGATATTTGTAAAAAGACTATGGGTGGCAAGAAGCCAAATTAAGGAAGCAGTTAGTTCAGATAAGTAAGCTTGTTGCAGAACTAAGAAAAGACAAAGAATTATAATTGCAAATCCACTGACCAGGAGAAATAATGATAATTACGAAGCGGGATTCAAAACCGGCTGACATCGATGAACTAACAGCACTACTTTCTTCGCCCCTTCCAGCCAACAAGAAATTCCTGATCGAGCGTGAGCTGAGATTCATGAAGTCCGGCAATCAAGGTGAAACTGATGCTGCATATTTCATCGATTTCCATTTTGGGGCGCTCAAGAACTGGGCCGTAATCCACGATCTTCGTCTGGAGCATCAAGGCAGGGTAGCTCAGATCGACCATGTCTTGATCAACCGGTTTCTTGAGGTCTATGCTCTGGAGAGCAAGAATTTTTCATATGGGGTAAAGATAACTGACACGGGTGAATTTCTCGTTTATTATAACAATAAGTACTTCTCTATCGAGTCGCCCGTCGAGCAGAACAAGCGTCATCTTATCGTCCTTGAAGATATTTTTAAGAAATACGACATCATGCCGAAACGACTCGGGATAACAATGATTCCGACCTTCAGAAGTTATATCCTTGTGTCAACCAAATCTCGGGTGATGCGGCCTCCAAAAGAGCACTTTGATACAAGCATGGTGATAAAAATGGATACGCTTAGAACGCATATCGATAAGGAATTTGATAATATGGGGGCGCTCTCCGCTCTTGCTACTGCAAGCAAGATGGTATCGAGAGAAACACTCACGGAAATGGCGAAGCG
The DNA here is from genome assembly GCA_016873615.1 of Nitrospira sp. Taxonomy (GTDB): domain Bacteria; phylum Nitrospirota; class Thermodesulfovibrionia; order Thermodesulfovibrionales; family SM23-35; genus VGWX01. Next base: position 1,435 of record VGWX01000109.1, read on the forward strand.
ACTCTCTTCAGTCCACAGACCAGTACAAATAAACTATAGAAAACGCTTCGGCTTGGAAGATATAAAACCTCCCCAAGAAGATACTCAGCAACAGACTGCGCAGACTGCAAAACAATTCTACTGCTTCAAATGCAAGAAGACTATCACCGAGAAGGTCGCAAAATTCTGCTGGGATAATAAACAACGATTTCATGGGAAAGCATACTGTTTTGATTGCCAGAAAGCATTCTCCGGTCGGACGTAAGACATATCTCTTACGTCCCAGGTAATCGATACCACTTCATTCCCAGGTAACGGAGACCACCATTTTTATAATACTACTTCCGCCTTATTTTTAAATTAGCATTTTTGATCTCTATTTTGCCTTTTAACCTATAACTCGTTCCCTTGAAAATGGAGATATCCGCCCGGTCGAATATGCGATCAATGGTTGCATTAGCGATAACCGGATCGGGGAATACCTGCGGCCATTCATCTATGTCCCTGTTGGAGGTCAGTATCATTGCAGAGCTATGTTTTCTTCTGTCCAGAAGATCGAATATTTCCTCCGCTACTTCCCTGCTCATGGTAGTCACTCCCCAGTCATCGAATATCCATAATCGTGCCGAGAGGATTTTTTTGAATAAGGTATCGAGGCTGTTTTTGGTTTTAGCCCGGAGCATATCCTCAGCCAGTCTTTTGATGCTGTTACAATAAACACGATATCCCCTGTTTGCCGCCAGCACACCTATAGCAAGGGCAAGATGGGTTTTTCCGGTTCCGGGTTGCCCTAAAAAAAGACATATCTGGTTGTTTGCAATAAAGTCCAGGGCGGCTATCTGCCGGATCCTGTTTTCATCGATCTGAGGATTGAATGACCAGTCAAAGGTCTCCAGTGAGGTAATCTCGGGGAAATTGGCCTTTTTGATCCGGGTCATGAGAGCCTTTTCCCTCCTGGAGTCGATTTCCCGTTCCAGAAGATCACTGATCCAGGACAGCGAGACTGCTTTTTTGTGCTGATCAAGCACCTCCTGAAGTTCTGTCGCCGCAGTGTGAAGCTTGAGTGCTTTAAACTGATTTCGTACTGCTTCTGCATTCATGATTTTCCTCCAAAAGATAATAGTTGTTGATACTCCTCTATGGGTCTTACAAATTTGGATGTCCTGATGGCTGCTGCAGAGGGTTCTTCTTTGTCTTTTTGCCGGCATGCCGCCTTCAGCTGCAGAAAAGTAAGGATGCTACGGTAGCTTATTGCATCTACAGATAATGCTTTTCGGCAGGCCTCGTTAATATCATCGGCAGAGTATTTCTTATCGAGGGAGAGTATGCCCCATACTTTCCTGGTATCAATGAAGCCATTACCTTGCATGAGCAGCTTCACAATAATCTCCTCTACATACGGTCCGAGCCTTGCCGCCCTCTTTCTGTAGAAGGAACCTTCCATCATGGAACGTTGCCAGGGTGCTTTGTGGCATTCTTTTGTGCTCTTGGAGATATGAGGATCGGTGATGCGGTCATGGACCTCTATGAGTTTGCCTTTATGATAGATGCTTACCTGTCTGGAGTCGCCGATTACCACAACCTTCCGGCAGCGATAATCTTCTTCTACCGAATAGTATTTGTCTCTGAAGCGGACATGACAGTCCTTTCTTACGCTGCCTTCGTGGAACTCTTCAATCTCATAGGAGATCGGAGGCAGTGTCTTTAATGCCGCCGCTTCTTCTTTCAAAAACACCTCGATAGGTTTTCTCCGGGTCGTACCGTGAATACGCTCATTTGCTATGCCGACTTTTTTGTTCATGTACTGCTGTGACTCAGCCATCCCGTGCCATCCGGTTCCATGTGCCTCATAGAGCCGTCTACAAAACGGAACCATCCGTTCCACACGGCCTTTTAACTCCGGCGCTCCCGGCGGAAGACACTCAATGATGGTTCCGTAGTGAGCCGCAAAACGTTCATAAACAGGATTGAGCAAGGGATCGTATTTGGAGGCTTCAAGGGCAAAGCATTTTGGATTATCAGATACGATTCTCCTCGGCACGCCTCCCAGTTCCCTGAACATCTCCTCCAACGTTGAAAGCGTGGTAGGGACATCGTATGACCATACAAGATGTACCATCATATATCTGGAACATCCCAGTACCCCTATAAACATCCATAGCGTGCGTTTCTTGCCACTGTCAGGGTCTATAACATTGCGTAGCTTGCCCCAATCAAGTATGAGAGCCTCTCCGGGATCGTATACAATCTCCTGGATAAGTGTTCTCCTGGCATTCTCACCGATCTCTGTTAGCTTGTGGCGATGCAGAAACCGGTAAAAACTTGAACGGCCTATATCTATTAAAAGTTCTTCAAAAATGGTGATCGGCTGCCAGCCGGCACGCAGACGGTCTTCAATCCATGACTTGTGCTCCTGTAACTGCAGATCCACTTCTGATGTTTTCAATGACCGGCCGTCAACCGGATCGGGAAAGAGGGCCTCCGGATAAGAAGGAATAGGTACGGTCCCGTCGAGGTATCCATATTCTCGGGCTTTCTCCTTGATGTGGGATACGCGATTCTTACCAACTCGAAGGTCTTTGCATATGACATTGAACCCTTTGCCTGAGACCAGCTGCTCGACTATCTTCCTGTCCATTAACCGCCTCCTGTTCTTCTTTGTCACAATGTCCCCCTTTCAAAATACATTGGGACATCATAACTGCTTCAACAGGTGGTCTCGTTTACCTGGGAATGGACCCCGGAAAACCGGTCTCGGTTTGGTGGGAATGGATACCTTAAAATCGGTATCGTTTATCTGGGAATAGAACCCCTAAAAGCGGTATCGGATTGCTGGGACGTAACAATATCCACTGATAGACTTCACCTGCTAATAGAGAGTCGCAGAATACATTAAAAAACGTTGAATATCATTCGGAGCAAACGTCAGACTTGCGGCGGAAGATTTTCAGATCCTTTAGCTTTATGAACACACTGGCCTGTGATTGTTGCAGCCACAAGTCCTCGCAATCCTATCGCGAGACAAGATGATGATTATGGAAGGAAGCACATGCCCTATTGGTGTTTGTTCTCATTTCAAATAAGCAAATGTGGCGCCCCGGTGAGATCAGAGAGATGAAATCAAGGGTTGACCTGTTTCTAACACCTACACAGTAACGTTTTCAAATAGACCAAGGCTTTGTCACTTTCGTTGTCAAAGGTGCATCTCATTTCTTTTGATATTTGTACGGGTTATTGTTTGATGATCAACAAATTGCCCTTTACCGACTCACTGGAATGGTCAACACCGGCGAAGCCTTTTGATCGGTTGAAGCGGCAATGACAGTAGTCCAGAGTGTAAAAAGCGTTCTAAATAAAGACTTTGTATTCAAGTCACCGTCGTCAATATAAAACCAGTATCCGCGATAATGTATAGCTATCGCCGCTCGCTTTGGCTCATCGTGTGACGAATAAATATGAATGTTCTTACCTGGCAGACCAAGTGCCGGATAATTCAATGTCAACCCCTCGGCTATATGCTCATGCGGAACCTCTATTGATGCTCCCAGGATTTGAATCAGGTCGAATATTGATCGCGTTGATATAGCGATGCCATCTAAATTTTCTCTCTTCACAGCGAAGTAGATAGGGATAACGATATCTTTCGATTTGTTCTTCGGCGCAGGAATTCCGAGCAACATAAGCAAGTTTTTTACCTTATCAGAGTAAGCCGGAACGTGACCGGTTATCAGCACACTGAAGGGCGTATCTCTATTCAGGTCCGCCACAAACATCAGAATACCGGCACGATGCAGTTCTTGACTAAGTTCAACAAAATGTTGGAATTGATTATCAGGCCTGGCAAGATTACCATCAATAAAAACAGGGTTTCTCATATTGTTGATTCTGCTCGCCAGCAGAGTGAAAGGCGACATAGGGTATATTTCATTACGAAGCAATAATATCAGGATGTCCAAGGGGATAGGAGACAGCAATTGCCGAAGGTGACGTTCACCCTCTACTGGTGTATAGGTAATTGTTGGGTTTTCCTCATAGGTCATACTTCCGCTGAAGGGCACGAGGTTGCCCGTATAATTATCTTGAGGGCCGAAGCCCGCCTGGATACCGGTATTCGTGCTGAAACGCACGTTCGCGGCTATGCTGCTTACCGCAAGAAGAGTAGATGATTCACCGTAGCGACTTTTCACAATCGACAGTAGCATTTGTTCGTTTTCGGTTTTGTTGATAGTTTCATTGTAAAGAGCTCTTCCCATGCTGATAGATTTTGGACCAGCCATAGCGCAGCCCGTCAGAGTGGCCAAGAGCAAGCTGAGGGTTGCCAAAGCTAAGGCCCGCCATGCTTTAATGGTATATCCTTGCATATAGAGCACCTCCTGTTTTCATCCGTTCTTTCTCTCTTTTCGCATTCTATGTCCAATTATATCAAGTTCGAAGGGAATAACTGCGGGAAGGCAAGTTCCCTGAAGAACTGGAGTCGGCCGTGACCGTTCAATAGAGAAATCAGTTAAGCGTTTCTGCATCGAAAATGCTCGGTCTCGAAAAGCTTCAGCGGTGCATATTTGTATTCGAACCGTTGCCACCTGCGGCTAATCTAAGCCACGATGATTCCAGGAAGAATTATTTCCGGTTTATATCTTCCTCTTCTATACCGGTGGCAGCGTGTTTAAAAAGGCTGTAGTTCTACTGATAATCAAAGATGAGTCTGTCTTTTGTTCGCATTCTAAGTTTAGCTGCTTGGAGAAACAGCTTGATTAATAAATTGACAAGAAGGGGGATTTTTGCTCTAATTTACTAAAAGGGCTAATTCAATTATCTCAAATATTTCTATGATGCTAAAAAAATATTATTCAAAGTGAGGTGACGGCAAAATGTGAGTTTAGTATCAAACGGAAAGATCGGGCCAGGGGTGATTTAACAATTGCAAAATTTAAAGGAGCATGAAAATGAAAAAGATATTATTAACAACAATATTATTAGTTTTTTGTCTTATGTCGTTACCATCTTTCGCTTTGGCAGTAGATACAGTAGGTGGAAGTTGGTGTGTTAGCACTAATTCGACTACTGGCTTATTAACTTGGGGATGGGCCAACGATCCCAACGTTATTGATCTCGCTCATGTTCCAAAGAAGAGAACTTTGACAATTTATTCAGCAACATTCAATTTTTATCCAACTGGTGATGTAACTTCGGGATGTGTCTTATTTGATGCACGTGATGCCGATGGTGGCCATTCAATATTTCAAACACAAATTTATTTAGAACCGAAAAAAACTGTCCATTTGACCTTCCCCGGTGGATTAATTGTAAAGGCAGGCGGAATTGTAAGTTTGACTTTGATTGAAGGACAGGGAACTATTTGTGCAGATGCTCAGGGACATTTTCAATAGAAGGCAGTGTTTGCTGAAAATTATTT
>VGWX01000110.1 GCA_016873615.1 Nitrospira sp.
GACAAGAAAGTCTTTGAAATATTTGTCAATATTTTACCATGGAATGGTTCCATTCAATTTCTCAGAGAAAATAATTTTGCTGGGTTTGCTTTCAAGTCGAGTCACTTAGACGATTTGAGCAGATTTATCCGCGAATGCAATAATCCGATTCTTGAATTTGTAGACCCCGATTTAGAAGGTCTGAGAGTCAATCTTTTAACCACAATTACAGAATTTATGAGTAAACTAGCCATAGAAAGCTGGCTGCTACCTCATAATTCTAAATTTCAGCAAGTTCCTCCCGAATGGGAAATCGAGCAACCTGACAGATTTCATTCCGTTGTGAAGTATTTACATGATAAGGCCGATGAAATTTGTAATGGCTACGATAGCATGGTAAAAACTGCTATTAGAAAATTGGGGGTAATACCTGAAGTGAAAGAGGATGATTTGTTTGCGTAAAAAGGGCATCTATATTAATACTAAAATACACTCTGATCCATACAACAAATTCATCCAGCCTGACCGGGGAATAACGCTTGATTGAATTTAGTTCAAGGTTTATGAACCGGCGGCTGATGACGGCGTTAAACGAAAATAAATATGAAATTTCAAATAAAACAAATCGGGATAATTCACTCCCCATATAAAACCAAAGATAAATGTCCCATACAGGGATCAACCAAGCCTAACAGCAAAGGAAAAATTGAAATATTTCCAGAATACGCAGAAGGGCTTGAAACCATAGAAACATTTTCACACATAATACTTTTCTACATATTCAATCAAGCAGGAGAAATCAAACTATCCCGGCCAACATTCTTGGATGATGCGCCTCATGGGGTTTTTGCTTCCCGCCACCCATGCCGGCCCAATAGCATTGGTATTTCTATAGTGAAATTAGAAAAACGAAATAAAAATATACTTCATGTCAGAGAAATAGATGTTCTAAATAATACTCCATTGATTGACATAAAACCATACATTCCTAGATTTGATTACCGAAAAAATGCTAATAATGGCTGGACGGAAACAAAAAAAATACGCAGAAAACCATTAAATAGGGAATAATACGTTTAACGTTCTGTCTTTACAGTTTTCATTGTTTTATCCGGTATTCAACGATTTTAAAAAAATAGCAAAATTCTATCTTTGTGGCTGAATGAGAGACACAACATAACTCCCTATAGGCAATGCCGCCGGGGCCTCCGTTAAGATGACAAGTTTCAAACGGAAAGAAACAGTCAAGACTGTAACACGGTTGGTAAGTATGACTACATTAAGAAGGTGTTTCTATGCCGAGTGTTACTACATCTCTAAAAGTATGGGAGTAGCAGTTCTGGTGCAGATAAGCAAGAAAATTGAATAATTCAACCGCAGGCTATTATAATTGAGAGTCTTTGGAGAGGCCCTTCACTTATTATCTTCCAAATCAGCAAGAACCTTTTGCAGCAATGGCTTCAATTTTGGAATGTCTTTTTTAACTGTGTGCCAGACGGTTTTGAATTTGACTCCAAAATAAAAGTGTATTATCTTATCCCGCATGCCAGACATTTTCTTCCAGGGGATTTCAGGATATTTGAGCCGTATTCCCTGAGGGACATTTTTTGATGCCTCGCCTATTATTTCGAGACATCTCACAACAGCATATGCTGTTTTCCTGTCCTCCGTAAGCTGCTTATAGGTCAGATTGACCGCAAACGACTCCGCATGATCCATATTTTCGATAATATCTTTAATGAAGAGTGCAATATTGCGGGTCATACAGTGACTGCTTCCCTCAGTATTTTAGCCTTTAGCTCAGGGCGAACATCATTTTTAGGGATCAAGTCAACCTTGGTTTTCAGAATTTTACTGAGATACTGTTCTGCTCCAATAAGGTCAAGCAGGCCTATAGGACCATTAAACTCGGCCAGTAAATCTAAATCACTTCTTTTTTTCTGTTCTCCTCTGACATAAGAACCAAAAACCGCAATATTCCTTATCTTATATTCGTCGCGTAATATAGCACGGTGTTTGCCAAGAATCTGTTTGATCTCGTCCAGTGACTTTTTCATAAGTACTCCTTTTTCTAATGATGAATTATACCCGTAATCATCCTTCACCGAGAGCTTTGCCGGATATGTTCTGCCTGTATCTGTGAACAACTTTGATCTAAAGATATTATATAACCAGTTGGATGTATTATCAAACTTTGGCCTGCAAGTGCCCTCTTTCTCTCCCACTTGAAAAAAAAGCCATAAGAAACTATAGTTCTTCGCATGGAACCTTTTTCAACGGAATCATTAAACTATCAGATACGACATCTCTCCGAGGCCGAGAGACTCTCGGCACGTCAAATTGCAAAACATCTCAATGTCAGCAAGAAAAATGTTGAGAACGTTCTAAAAGGGAAGACCTTGTCTCCACTTCTATTTAGAATGCGTGTCGCATATCTCGGACAGGTATGCCAAAAGAACACGGCACCAATAAGCGGCTGGTACAGGGACATTGAGCTTGGAGGTTATACGACGCTCAATGAATTAAATGATGTTATCCAGCAAGTGCTCGGATGGGACAACGCGCATCTTTATGTTTTTGTCGTCAATAATAAGCGTTACGCTTACTTGGGGGATGACGACTATGTCATAGAAGATATTTTCGAGAATCATTGCTCAGCGAAGATTTTTCTCAACGCTTTAGGATTGCGCGAGGCTGATACTTTCATTTACAACTATGATTTCGGAGATGATCATCTTTTTCTTCTGACCGTGCTTGGAATTGAAAAAGGTGACAATAAAAAGGATTCTCCCAAAGTAATAGGACTCGCAGGCCGTGACCTGATCCAGTACAAGCCGGATACTGATTACGCCGAGGATGAGGGACAAATCTTTGTGCCTGAATATGCAGAGAAGATTGATCCTAAGAAAATATCGTTGCTACCCAAGACAAGGAGTGTCTGGTCCGAGGACATCTGGAAAGTGGATTTCATTGTAGCCAAAGATAAGAAAACCATAGAACAATGGCGAACATCAAAAGATAAGCGCAAGTGGGAAATAGCTGTGACGATACTTGAGAACAGGTCTATGCCTAAGGTGGAAATCGCTAAGAAAATTGAGCGACCTGTTAAACAGATAAGGGAGTGGATACGTATTTTTAATTTTTTTGGCATAGAGGGGTTAAAGAGATCATTGCCCAATGGATTCCGAGATGAAAGCCAAAGACATGAAAAGATAAACCTTCGGACAAACAATTTGATCGAGATTATCCATCATAAACCAAGCTATTACGGTGTAAACCGGAGCAGTTGGACTCTGCCCGCGCTGGCGGAGATTTACAAGAAGCAGTTTGGTGAGGAACTTTCGACCTCGACTATATCCGTCTATCTGAAAGCAGCCAAATATACGATAAAGAAAGCGCGAAGGGTTCTTACAAGCCCGGATCCTGATTATAGAGAAAAGGTTGACGGATTACTTAAAACCCTTCATTCACTCGGCCCTGGCGAGATGCTTTTTTTCATCGACGAACTCGGGCCTCTGAAGGTTAAGAAGTATGGGGGACGGACATACGCGAAAGCAGGTGATGTGGCGATGTATCCACAGAAGCAGGCAGAACACGGTTCGATATCAATGGCCGGCGCTTTAAGTGCAACGACAAATCAAGTGACGTGGATGTACATTAAGGCGAAAGACAGTTCCTCCATGATTGACCTTATAGAGATATTGTTTAATCAATATCATTCAATGAAAAAGCTTTACGTAACGTGGGATTGCGCCTCCTGGCACAGCTCAAATGCGCTTGTTTCATGGCTTGAAGTTTTTAACGCAGAAACCGAGAAATTGGGCGAGGGGCCAGTCATAGAGTTCATTCCCCTTCCCACCAGCTCGCAGTTTCTCGATGTAATAGAGTCTGTTTTTAGCGGAATGAAAAGGGCTATTATTCACAATTCTGATTACGGAGCGGAAGCCGAAATGAAATCTGCCATATCACGTCACTTCAGGGAGAGAAACGATTTTTTCAGGGAGAACCCTAAGCGGGCAGGGAAAAAGATATGGGAGATCGATTTTTTCAGTGACATCAATGCAATTAAATCCGGGAATTACAGGGAATGGTAAAAGACGAGGGCCTATATCTTATTGATGCCACAGCTTGTTTTGATAGAACTTGCAAGGCATTTGTGGGAGCTCCGCTTATTATCGAAGGAGACAATGACAACACGGTTGCCTACGGATTCCTACGAGACTTTCTGCTTCTGAAAAACAATCTAAGGATAGGTGCGGCAATTGTTTTGATCTCGAGTGATTGCTGTGATGCTGCAAGTGAACCGGATGCGCAAAAAATTGATATTCTCCTTCGGAAATTGGGCGTGTCAGTCATCAATGCTGGTACGTTGAGCGCTGTTGATATATGTCATAAACATGCTATCTATGCTGCGGCCATCTATAGTGAGAATATTGCAATGCTGCAGTTTGCAAGCCGCGAGAGGCGCATCATCAGAAGGAATGGGAGGTCAGAATACGAATATTTTGATTCGGAGGCGGTAAAACGCAAATATGACATTGAACCTGATAAGATACCGACCTTCCTGTCGCTTACAAGAGATCAGAAGGAGTCGGGTATCTCAAAGAACCAAGCGATTAGGCTGATTGAACGGCTCGGCAGACTGGAACAGATAATTGAGAGACTGCCTGAAATCCCGACTTTGGGGCTGCGAACCAGGATTAAAGACAATAAAGATGTTATTTTGTCCCGCTATCAGAAACTCGTCCCTTCTACAGAGGCTGAAATTAGGTCTGTTGACTCTTATCAGGGAGCTTCACTTAACTCCTTGGATACCGCTGACAATGCGGCCAGCCTTAATGCAATGGGGTTGCATTCACTCACTCGGCTTCTTAAGCTGCCGGACAATGGCACTTGTAATTATATGGTCAGTTCTCAAAATAATAATTATGAGATTATCGACAACAAAAAGGCTCTAAAAACTTTAAGGGATAGGCTCCTTAAAGCAGATATATGCTCGATAGACACAGAGGCAAGCAGTAAGGATCCTCATTCTGCGACCCTGTTTGGTATTGCTTTCTCAAACGGAAAGTGGAACTGTTATGTCCCGATGTTGGATCAGGATCTGAAGGGTATTTCAGCTAAGAAGGTTTTGCGGGATATCAAAAAGGTATTGGAGGACAAAGACAGGAAGTACATTGGCCACAATATAAAATACGACTATGTTCTGCTACGTAGACATGGTATTCAGCTGAAGTCCATATATTTTGATACTATGCTCGCTGCCTTCGAGTGTTATGGGGATTTAGACTTCCTCAACCTCGGATTTCTTTCCGATAAATTGTTGGGAAGAAGAACGTCGCCTTTCAAAGAGATGCTTGGCAAGACGGATTCACCCTGGGATATTCCTCTTGCTAAACTTGCAGGTCACGCTTGTGAAGACGTGGAGCTTACTTTTCAACTTTTCACGACCCTGTGGAAAGAATTAGAATCGAAAAGTCTGACCCCTCAATTCTTCGACCAGACGCTTCCACTTTGTCTCGCGCTAGGGGAATTTGAGTATCATGGCATCAAGGTTGATGAAATCGAACTCAAGCGATACAGTGAAAGTCTCACCGAAAAAGCTTTAAAACTGAGGAAAGATATTAATGAAACCGCTGGCAGGGACATTAATGTTGATTCCGAGGATGAACTTCGAGACCTACTGTCGTCGACTTTTGGAATCCCTCTATGGAACAAGTCTAATAAATCATTCATAGTTTTTTTGGAGCTTGTTGCAAGTAGTCAAGAAATTGCGCGATTAATTGTCCAACATAAGCGGCTTATCAAGGACATTCATTCGCTTCAGGCCATCCTGAAAACCTTAAGGCAGGGCAGGGTTTATCCGGTTTTTAGTCAGATAAAGTCAAAAGCCGGATTTGTGACGAGCACACAACCGGATATTTTTGCTGTGCCGCATTCAAAAGACTTTCAGTCTTGCTTCGACTCGAAATTACATTATTTTTTCAAGGATTCGGCTTCCGCAATTAGGAGATTACAAACCCTGTCATTCGACCACACTTTGAAAAAAGATATGTCCCCTGATTATGACGTAAACTGGTTTATAAAGAACCACCCTCTATCGGCTGGGAGGGATGATGTTGGACTGCTATTGTCTTTTGTCTGCGGAGTGTCCGATAGCAAAATAATTCATCAACTCTTGATCGATAGGAAACATTTGACAGCATTGCGAAGAGAGGTTGAGTCTCGCTATGAAAAACTGTTCAGTTTTCTTGATAAGTTTAGAAGAATTTCCCTTGAAAGAGGCTTTTCTGAAATAGGAGAGAAAAGGAAATATTTGGTAGGTCTAAAAAGTCCGAACATCGAAAAACGCAGGAAGGCAGTTGAGCGTGCCGTAGAATGGTTAATCGGTTATTCCAATTAGTGAGTGTTTAACAAATCTTTTTAGGTTTATATGTTTCATCTCTTAATCGAGAGCCGCAGACTTGTGAGTAAAATCAACAGTAGTGGCTGGACTAATCACATTTAAAAACCATCTGCACGTCAATGAAGCCTCTTAAATTGGGCAGAAAGTGTCCAGGCGATAACTCCCATCCAGCGGCTTCTGGCTTATCCACAGCCTCTTTATTGACTTAATAGCGACTTTCACGCATGTTATCATCTATCTATGATCCGTGTCGGTACGTGTTCCTGGATGGAAAAGTCCCTGATCCAATCCGGAGAGTTCTATCATAAAAACGTCAGGACCGCAGAGTCCCGCTTGCAGTTTTACTCC
>VGWX01000111.1 GCA_016873615.1 Nitrospira sp.
AGGGTTTGAAATTGTTGTTGCAGCCAATTTAGTACCTTTCAAAGATCGCGAGCAATCAAGACGCCAGGAAGATTGCATTAAAAGCATCTCTGATCTGAAATCATTGGGTGTTATGCCTCTGAACATATGTTATGAGGATGAGTGTCTGCATCCTTCCGGCTGGCAAGTTGCTCCCTTACTAAAAAGAAGCGCAGATCTTGAATTGAAAATTGAAGGCAAGCGCAAACCTTTTGTTACAGATCTGTTCGATATCGCTTCAGAATGGGCTCAGAAGCAAAATATTCATTGGTTTGCCCTATCTAACAGCGACATCGTATTCACACCTCCCCTGATATATGAAATAAGCAGGTTATCAGAAGCAGGCTATGAGACTATTGCAATATCAAGGACAGATTTGACGGGGTTCGACCCTGTTTCAAAACGCTATGACGCAGATCTTGAACTTCATGGTTCGGATGTTTTTGTATGCAAAACTGAGTGGTGGAAGAATAACCGCAGTCGTTTTCAACCATACATTTTCGGGGAAAGAGCTTGGGATAATGCGTTTTCATCTATTATGGCCTGCCATTCGAAATGTCATTTCCTGTTCTCCTTCGGCCTATGTTTTCATTACAAACATAAAACAAACTGGATCTTCGGACCCTATTCCGAATATAACATGGCGATTTACAATGGGAAAGACAGGGTATACAGGGATAAATACTCTGCCTTTATAGTGGAAGTCCTGCATTCAGATAAAAATCTATTGACCTTTAAGAAGACCTCTGAATTAATGAAGAAATATTTCGAAAACCCCGATGGATCAAACGGCCGGTCCCAGTCCCAGGCTATGGAGCATCAACTAAAGGGTAGAAATATTGATGAAGACGTGGCACGGAAAATCATGGATTATATAAATCAGGCCGATGTGCATCTTGCCAACAACGACCTGCCATCCGCCCGTGAAGCAATAAAGCAGGCTTTACGCCATGCATCAGGGCATACTCAATTGTCCGGCAAGCTCTCGAAAATTTTGGACAAACTTGATTCTCCTGAAACTGCCAAGGGAATTCCACAGGACAAAAGCAAAAGATGATAATAATTTACTATAAAATTTTTCTTAACATCAGCCGCTTTTTAAACCTGCAAATGAACTACCCCGCAGCAAGCTGCGAGGTATCTTATATGCAACATGTGCTTAGGTAAACATCCCCTCCCTTATCGCCTCGGCGAATCCGCCTGAGTGCGGAGAGGGGAGGGGATTAAGGGGAGGGTGTTGGAAATAGTTTTAATCAAACACCCCCTCCTTAGCCCTCCCCCCTCAAGGGGGAGGGAATATGTATATAACCCCGAAGCAGAGCTTCGAGGAATTCGTTGATTAAACAGAGCATTTTAAAATCGTGTTATTATAAAATTGAGGAAATAGTTAAGGCAATGAATCGTTCTCCCAAAATATCCATCGTTACTCCATCAATGAATCAGGGGCAATTTCTTGAAGAATGCATTGATTCCATATTAAGCCAGAACTATCCGAATCTTGAATACATTATCATGGATGGCGGCAGTACAGACAATTCTGTCGAGATAATCAAAAAGCATGAGAAATATCTCACATACTGGCAGAGTCAGGCTGATGGTGGACAATATGATGCGATTAATGAAGGGTTTAAAAAAAGCTCCGGTGAAATAATGGCCTGGTTGAACTCTGATGACATATATCATCATCAAACATTGTTCAAAGTTGCATACATTTTTACTCAACATATGCATATTGAATGGATAACAGGAAGGCCTACTGTCCTGGATAAAAATGGTAATTTGTCTTTCATATTATATGAATTTCTGCCGGCGTATTCCCGGCTTAAATATTTACAGAAAGATTATAAAAATCCATGGATACAACAGGAGAGCTGTTTTTGGAGACGAACCCTGTGGGAAAAGGCAGGCAGCAGGATATATACAGATTTGGCTTTTGCCGGAGATTTGGAGTTATGGGCACGTTTTTTCAGATTCACTCAATTATACACTGCAGATACATTATTGGGCGGCTTTCGTCAACATGAAAATCAGAAAACAAAACTTTTTATGGATAAATATATTGAGGAAGCAGAATTAATTTTAGATGATGAAATCGACCTTTTTCAAAAGGGCACCTGTAAAGATCTATTACCAATACCCGACCCTGTTTCTTTTTTGCACAATGAAATCAACTCTTTTATAGATAATATTTATGCATCAACTCCATATAACATATATAAGCTTTCTGACGATTCTGATTTAGTTATCAATTTTCTTATTAAAAGATTAATTGAAACTGGAGCTCGCTTAATTGATGCCGAGGCTGACCGGGCAGCACGGCTTGAGGTTATAGAAAAACAGCATAAAGAGTTTGCAGAAAAGATCGATGAATGCGAGGCTGACCGGGCAGCACGGCTTGAAGTAATTAATAAACAGGCTGAAGAGGCTAAAACACTTCAGACACATTTAGCCAAACGAGATGCGATGATTTATGAGCTTCAGAACGAGCTGAACAGTCTCCGCCGGAAACTTATAATACGGCATGGATTATAAACTCCTCTTTCCTTCTAAGATTAATGGGATTGAAAGGAGTACCCACAAGAGCCAGAATGAAAGTTTAAAATATTAAGACATCGTAAAAATGAAAACGAAGAAAAAACAATTACCTGTAGTATTCATACATGTTGGCAACCCTGAATATCTGAGATATACCTTAGCTCAGGCAAAGATAAATAATCCCGGGTCATTAGTATATTTGATCGGAGATGATACGAACGATATATATGAGTTCGTGGAACATTATAAAATACACGATCACGAATCTGGAGCAAATTCATTTTCAAAACTCTATAAGCATCACAGCGCTAACTCAATAGATGGTGAGCATTTTTGCTTCAGACGCTGGTTCATCTTAAAAGAATTCATGGAACAGAACGCCATTAACCAGTGTCTTTATCTCGACTCTGACGTTCTTTTATTTTCTGACTTGCAAGAAGAACATAGAAAATACCGCAACTGTGGCCTTACAAACTCGTTAGGCTTCTCACCAGGTTTTAATATATTTAACAATTTAAAGGTTATAAATGATTTTTGTGAGTTTGTCACAAAGGCCTTTATTAGTGATTCTCTTTATAATAATCTTATTGACACGGCAAACCAGCAGTCTTTTAGCTGTGGAAATGTCAGTGATATGGTCGCCTTTTATGAATATCAAAAAAGAACCCGGTATAAAGTTGGGGACGTCTCTGTAATTACTGATCATTCAAGACATGATCCCAACATGAGGCTCTCAGAAGGTTTTGAAATGGATGGAGGTATAAAAAAAGTCATATGGATAGACAATAATCCATATTGCAGGGAAATTAGTTCAGGTTCTTTGATCAGATTTAATTCCCTCCATTTTCAGGGGGGTTTGAAATATTTGATAAAGGATTATTTCAGGGGAAAATTATACTATTCTGATGAAAATAAAAAATGGTTTTTAAAAGACAATACCAAAGGCATTTTACATCATGCTCAAAAATCAACTGCTTATTCGAGAAAAATAAAAAAATCAGCCCCTGTCAATAAATCTGCCATTTCGGATACTTCTCAATGTACTTCGTCATACTCCTCTGATTTCAATGTTAAAATGAACGAGGCTGTCCAAAATATCGAACTAATGCTGAGAATGAAAAATCTAAAAGATACACGAAAAGCTCTCGAAGAAGAAATAGGGATACATCCACTGTCACCTGATTTACTCAGCCTTTATTGTGAATTAAAATTGTTAACAGGCGAACGGGATGATACTGTAAAAATACTTTCTTATGCCTGGGATCGCTGGCCAGATCATTTCAGGTTATCAAAGACTATTGCATTAAGGGCATTTCATGATAACAATTGGGAAGAAGCAAAAAAACTCATTCTTGATGCCTTGAAACTGGAGCCGACAGACCTGGAATTACAGGAGAATCTGATCTTAGTGCAGAATGAATTATCAGTATTAAAGGCAAAAGACCTGATCGAAAAAGGAGATATTAAGGAGGCTAAGAAAATCATTGAAGAAGTCCTGTCGTTCAATAACACCTGTATAAATGCATTAAATCTCCTTGCAAAAATTTATACCCTTGAATATAATTTCACCGAAGCAGAAAAGAATCTATCCCTCATTTTAAAATTAGCCCCGGAGAATGAAATAGCATTGAAGGGTTTTCATAGCATAAAACAAAAACTGGGTCATGACTGAAGATGTCATTATAGGCACAGCAGTTGGATATACAGTTGATGATGTAAAGCCCTTTGTATTGTCTCTCATTCATAGCGGATACAAAGGTAAAACTATTCTTTTTATTGATAATCTTAATTCAAACACCGCCATATATCTCCAGAACCATAATACAGAACTCTGTCTTTACGAACATGGTATTTTCCCGCTCAACAGCCAGAGATATTTTCTCTATAAGCAGTTTTTAGACGCAGGGAACATCTTTAAACGCGTAATGTTGACAGATATTCGGGACGTTATTTTTCAATGTGATCCATTTATGCATTTTTCAAAAGATACTCTTGATTGTTTTGAAGAAGACAGATCAATGACCTTAGCCACCTGTCCTTATAATGGACTATGGATTCTTCAGGCTTATGGAGAGGCTGTTCTTAATGCAATAGGACACAAGCCCATCATTTGTGCCGGTGTCACAATTGGAAGCTACAGAAAAGTCTGTGAATATCTTGATATCCTCTGCAAAGAGTTAGTATCTACACCACCTCTATGGGGGATTGATCAGGCTGCACATAATTTCATAATTCGTAGCGGCAAGATTTCTGAAGTTATTGTACATGATAATCAATCAGGTCCGGTATATACCCTTGGATATGTAAGAAAAGAAAACATCAGGATAAACAGTGATGGGTTTATCCTCAATGCTTCAGGCACCCCATGCATTATCCATCAATATGACCGGCATACAGCTTTGCAATCTGAAATTCAAAAGAAATATGCAAATGAAAAATAATCCGGCAATGACCGACTCTGAAAAATTAAAACTATTTTTTTACAGACCGCAAAAGGACTTTAAACTTGAACCCAAATTCTGCTATCTTCTGGTACCTTTGCTTTTTGGGACAGAAATCGAAAAAGATTACCGTATAAAAATCGATCCAAAGGATATTCTTTTCGATGGTTCAGCAGACTGGAGAACCGATGGCATGTGGAAAGACTATCAGTTTGATCCAAAACTTTTCGATATTGTTCAATTTCCCGAAGATGCTGACTTTTTTGTATTCCCTTACCGGCTCGATGAATTTATAGAAACTTCCGGCATCCATGGAACTGTAGATTTTATTAACAGTCTGCCCTATTTTAAGTCGCATGAAGACAGGCATATCTTCATGACAAATCATGACCGCAGTCTGCCATTCCACAGCGGTGCCACTTTCTTCAGAACAAGCATAAACCGATTATTGAAAGATGATCATGCAGTAGCTATCCCTTACGGAGTTCAGGATTTTGCTGAATATCTGCATTTTGATCCATTGCAAATAACGTATCATACCAACTTTGTTGGGTTTACAGGCTCTTCACAGATCAGGGTTACCCTTATAGAAAGTATAAAACAGCAGTCCGGCCTTATAACTTATTTAGATGCTGTGGACAAGTTCTTTGGTTTTTTAGATCCAGAAAAAATGGGTGAACAGCGCAATAAATTTCTTAACAGCATGAAAGACTCATGGTCTGTTCTTTGTCCGCGTGGAGCTGGTGAGAATACCTTTAGGTTTTTTGAAGTAATGTCCATGGGACGAATCCCCATTTTGATTGCTGACACCTGTCTGTTACCATTCGAGGATGAAATAGATTATGATTCTTTTATTCTGAGAATCCCTGAAGCTGATGCTGCAGGTGCAGGCTCCATTATTGCAGACTGGTTTTCACAACAAACAGAGGATGATCTTATTAAGAAATGCAAAAAATCAAGAGAGGTATGGGAAAGATATTTTAAGTGTTCAGAATGGAATAAGAATACCATAAAACTTCTGCTTAATATTCGCTCTGAAATCCAGAAGCATGAGTACCTTGCATCACTTGATCAACAGGCTTTATATTTATTGGGTAAGGGAGATGCAGATAGCGCCAAAGAAGTTCTCCTTGAATATATTGAAAAGGATTCATCGCGCTTTGAGCCATTCCATAACCTTGCTCTGATCTTCTGGGAAAATGGGGATTTTGAGAGCGCAATAAAATACTTTGAAGATGCGCTAAAAATTAGTCAGTATAACAGATCGGTTGTTCTCAGTTATAGTGATATGCTTATTGATAATGAAGAATCTTCCAATGCAAGGATTCTCTTCGAGAATTACTTGAAGATACATCCTGATGATGCTGAAATACATTTGATTTTACAAAAGACTACAACTCTTAAGCCATAGCAAATTTAATCCCTTCGCTACATCAGGCGATACTGTAATCTTGAGACGTACACAAATTTATAATTTAATCTCATAATCTAACCGCTCTGAATAGAGTGTTAACAACAACTGCCAATAATCAAGTATTGTTTCATATGACAAATTGTTTAGTATTAATTGAGTGCCTTTTTCTGCTATCCGTTTTGCCTGGGAATCATTATTTTTCAAAATGTGAATTTTTTCAAGCAG
>VGWX01000112.1 GCA_016873615.1 Nitrospira sp.
AGACACAAAGGAAAAAAGATGGTAGCAGATTAAAGTCCGGTACTATTCTCAATAATTTTGATAATTTGAAAACATTCATGAGGTATTTGAAAAAAGAAAAGCGACTACTCACCACTTTGCCCGACTTTCCGACAGAGAAAGAAATTGAGGTAAGGATGGAAGAGATTGTATTGAATGAAACCCCCTTTCATTATTCTTGGTTCAAGACCGAGGATCAGATACGCATTCTGGATGCCATTGAGAGTAATTGGGATAAAAATATAATCAAGTTTCTCATGCTTCATGGTTGCAGGCCTGGAGAAGCCAGGGCACTCAGGGTAACAGATGTAAATATTGAAACCCTGAGCATAACTATCAAGTCTACCTATTCAAAAAATATTCTCAGGTCGCGTCGCAAGGGGAAAAAATCAAAACCTTACTTAATCGCTATACATCCTGAGATGATCGATTTTTTCAGAAGAAGAGTTAAAAACCATCCTGAAGCTTTCATTTTTATTAACCCCAAAACAGGTGGACCATACATGGTCGATGCCTTTCAGTCTATTTTCGTAGGCGTTCGTTCAAAACTCAATATACCGAAGGAAGTCAGATTATACGATGCTTCACGGCATTCATTCGTTACTCAGTTGAGAAAAAAAGGTCTCGCTATCAGCGAGGTCAGCAAACTTGTGGGGCATAGCACGGAGAAGACGACAGCAGATATATATGATCACGCTGATGATCTAGAAATTGAGATGAAGAGGATGGCCATCGCAAAGCTGTCTCTCAGAAAAAATAATGTAATTGCCAATATTCATATCAAAGAAGAACTATGTCATGAGTAAGAAGAAAAAGAAAACGAACAGCGGTAGTTATACAATGATGCTACCCCAAAAACTGCGGGCACATCCTTCAAATTCAAGGTACTTCGGCCAAAACAATAGCCGGTACACTGAACTCTTTGAAAGCATTCGAGCAAACGGGTTTCTGCCACAGTACCCTGTGACATGTGCCAGAGAGAGCAACAATTTTGTAATTATTTGTGGTCATCGCAGATGGAAAGCAGCGTGCGAACAGGGCATTCCGGAGATTCCGGTTATTTTGAGGCATGATCTACATACAGATAGCACTGAAGCAGAGAAAATTATGATCGAAGACAATCTGTGTCGGCCCCTTGAGGGACGTGAATTTACTAATATCGAGAGGTATATGCTTGCAATACAGCTTGATAATATTGGCACAAAAATTCGCGGAGGAGATCGAAGGAGTGAAATGTTTCTCAATCATGAAAAGGGAAAAGACGTTTCTGAGCAAAAAAGCAAGAAAATTGCGGGAATGGTTGGCATGAGTCCGCGCTACCTTAGCATGCTCTCCGTAATCTGCAACACTATCCTGAAAGATCTCCAGCAATCTTCCCCCGACATACATGTAACGGACAGTGTCTACGATCAAATTAAAATTGCCATTGACAACAACCTCAGCGAAGATCTCTCTGCTCTTGCCCGAAACGAAGTTCCCGTCTATAAAATGTACAAAAAGTATAAAAAAGGGCATAAGCCCCAAACATCGCAAGATGATATTCAAGCAACAGAGGATCAAGATGAAAAGGATATTACATTCAGTAATGTTGTGGCATCTCTCATGATGTATTTTGAATCCCAACTTGATGTAGAAGTATTTTCAGAGGCGGCAGCAATGCTATTGGAACCTCCCGAGGAGCAGGCAAAAAAGCTTAAATTGCTAAGTAAAGCCATCAATAATGTTATCCAGAAAATAAAACAGAAAAAAACTTGTAACAAAAAGCAAGAAGTAGCCGAACCGGAGTTGTTTTCATCTGAGGAGATATGAGTCAGAATGTGTAATTAAATTGGGTGAATAAAATGAACGATATCATCAAGACTCTCTTTACGAAAACAATCACACCATCCACACTCAGCAGCGATGGCAACGATCTTGTCAGAAAAATACTACCCCATCTGCTGAGTTCTCATATTGATGATCATGACGTGAGACAAATAGTTTCCTTTCGTGTCAACTTTCTCAACGATCAGAATCTCAAAGGTCTGTTGCTAACACAGACACACAATATAATAAGGACATTTATCCAGCAGCTTCTTGCAGGCGAAGAATTCGTTAAGACTAATGCGCTACAAATCATAGATCGCCTTGAAGATATATTAAATGATAAGAATTTTCCTGAGCTGCACCAGAAACCTCTCAAGCCTGACAACCCGCTATTATACTTTCATCTTTCCGCGGAGAGTTGTGATAGTTACCCTTTCCTGGCTTTTTCATGCCACCGTGCTCTCAGACATGTGCAAAGGAATCTCAAAAAATATGTAGAAAATGCTTCATTACCAAGGAGAAAAGCTATATTGAGATTCCAAAGCATAGTTGTACCGTTCATGCATACTGTAAGGTTTTATCAAATCGATGAGAATGATAAGTTGTTTAATCAGACGCCATCTCATAATAAGATCAAGGAGGCGCTCAAGCGCGGACAGGATGATTCGCGCGTCCGATATCACAAGGATGCAGTAGTAGATGCATACACTCGTGTTGTATTGTCAGCTCTGAGTGGCACATATAGCCCGAGGTCAACTAAGAACATTACGCGTGTTAACTGGGGGCGCCAGGTTCAATATGGGAAAAAATATCTCGAAGAAGTTGTAACATCTGACGAGGATGGAGCCGAATCCTCGAAGGCCCTTCCAACCGTTGTCAATATCACATTTGATGAAAATACGGAATGGGAAGCAGCCGAAGGTGCCTATCCAACTGAAGAAGCCGAGGAAATATTCGAAGCAGCAGATAATGATCTGGCAAGAGTATTATCTTTGAGACAAATCAGCCCCTCCCGCTTTCAAAGTCACTGGAGCAAGCAGAGTATCCCTTTAAATACCTATTCGTCCTTGTGTCATGCAGCCACTTTAAAAGTCTTAGATGTAATGACAGATGAAGAACTTGCCTTTCTTACTTTTCTGGTTATTCTTATCTTCTTCGGTTTTGCTCCCAAAAAAACTGCCAATATCATCATTGGGAAAATACCGGTATCGGAGGAAGCACTCAAAGAGGATACAGTTTATTGCGAACCTGACGGAACATGTATTTTTTACCGTATTGCAGATGATCGGGTTGCTTCTATATTTGCCCAACAAGAGCAGAGAATTCCGGGAGTTTATAGGGACAGCGGCAATATTGTTGTAATAACGACTGGTATCATCAAATCAATTCTAACATCGTACATGTCGAGAACTAGGCTTTACCGGGGAGCAAAACCTTTTCTATTTATTTATAAAGATGCTGGTGGGAAAGTCCAGCGGTTTACTCTCGAGTCATTTGAGTCTATTGGCAAATCCTTAGAAGTAAAATGCGGTCAATTCCCCTCGGCATATGCCTTTTCGAGGTCTTTCTTTAACTATTCGACAAGCAGATATCATGTTGATCCGATTGTCTCATCTTACATTGCAGATCGCGCAATTCGTGAGCTTAGGGCTCCAATTTTTTACTCCAACTTGTCTTCCGCAAGACTTAATAAAGATATTGGCGAGATGCAAACAAAATTCTTAACCGATCTCGCCAGGAACGCAGAAAACTGCGGAATCCACTTTAACAGCAACATCTTTTGTACAGCGGATCCTGATTCGAACAATGAGAACATGGAAAACGTCTCATTTGGTTCTAAATTTGTGCCATTGATGATATCCATGAGAGAGACATTGAATTCCATTAAAGATGGAATCCTTGGTGAAGAGATCTATGGATTGATAACTCGTTATAACACATACATGTTTTACACCATGCTCCTGTGGGAGCTTATTTGCGGGTTCAGACAAATCGAAGTCGAAAGGCTTGATGAGGTTGATGTCGATGCAGAAGGTGGCCTTATAGTTGTATGCGGAAAGGGAAACCGCCTTTATTCCGAATCACGCCTGATATTCATGCATCCTTTCGTAATAAATGCTTTCAGGGAGTTGATGTCGTGCAAATCTGCATTTGTGCAATCCCTTATTCTTAGCGGCCGATATTCGCCCGCAGAAATGTCTGAACAACTCGCTGCAGGAAACACTTTTTCATTTGCCAACAGCAGGGGCCAACTTATTCCGGCGAGTAGCGACAACGTAAGGAGGTTCCTGAACGCCACTGGAATAAGGTTCCCTTGCAAGTTAAATTCTCAGCGGCACCTGCTTCGCACTTTCTTGTTCGATAAAAGAGTCCAATACAAATATCTTGCCGCTTATTTTGGCCATCAGACAAAGGGAAAAGAGTTTCTGTCTTTTTTTTCTCTCGACAGCGTAAAGGAAATAAGAGAGGCTATTTCGCCTTGCATTGATGAATTAATAAAAGAGCTCGAGATGGAAATTATCCCATATGAATATGTGCTGAAAAATGGAAAATTTTAAGAAGAAATCGCGTCAATCGACATTTGTCCCACAAATTGACGATATCTCGGTGAGCGAATGGAAATCACTGATCAAAGCATTCAATGAAACTTATCCTCAGATTCAAGAAGGCATATCATCAACCGAGAAATCATGGGAGTACCTTTTATGCACTTTCTTTGCCCTTGTCTCGAAAAGTATTATTGGGACCAACTCTCCCATAGCCAGTTTTTACTCGCTTCCCTTATCGAACATTAACCAGGACAAGGGTTTCATCCGCATAAATGACAAGAAAAACTCTGTTTCAGAAAAAAAATTCAAAGGCAGGAGATTATATCTGCCGGCTTCGGCTATGATCCACTTACTTTCATATTATCTGCATATGAGCAAAGAAATGAGCAATGAATGGGTACGTCATGACAGATTAGTGCCCCAGTCGCTTTTCCCGCAGGTTGAATTCCACAAGAGATACAGGGCATGGATATCACGCTTGTGTAATTATGCTGGTATTCAAAAAATACCATCAATCCGATCAATCGTTAATCTTGCCAGGATTGAGCTGACAGAAAACTATCCCTCTTTTGTAATTGGCCTCTTTGCGGGAAAGGTACAATATTCTCCGATGCCTGATATGCCGAGAGGCAAAAAGACAGCATTTTTCGCTGATACAAAAAGCACCCCGAATAGCATTGCGCTTCCATCTATCGCTGAGCCATCAGTTTTGGATGATACCCTCTTGGCAAAAGTTGATCTCAATTATTCTAAAGTCTCCGACTATCTCAGCTCACTTTCCATGCGCTCAACAAAAAAAGAACGTGGGGAAATAGCGGATATGATTGATACACTTTGGAGGGAGGAGCATCCATTATTAACAAAAAAACCAGTTGCATCTATTGACGGTATGAATTTCTTATTGGCCGCCGACTGGTTGAGAGCAATGCTTTTGTATCCAAGATTGACTGTAAATACAATTCGGACCTATTTTGCCCAAGTGTCCGCCGTCCTTAGAACAGAACTTCAGGGGGAGAACCTCAACGGTTTAAATCACGGCGATATGGAGGTGATACTGGAAAATTGCAATTCCGGCAACAGCGCAAGGGTTTTGAAGGCAGCGTTGAAGTCTTTTCTACGTTATATTGCAAAGATGCATAAGATTGAGATTGGTCCTATATCGTGGAGGGCACTGAGTGTAGAAACCAGCATGAAAGAGGTTCAAATCCTGTGGCCATCTGATGTCATCAAGATTCTTGCGGCAACAGATGACCCAAAGATTCGTCAGGCCATTCAGCTTGGATTTTGTTGCGGCATGAGAATTAGTGAAATAGCGTATCTGAATCCTCAGTATATAGATGTCCGAGGAGAGGCATTTTTAGATATCAAAATTACAAAAAGCAGATCAGGTAAAAGACGACTACCGCTTTATCTCCTTATGAGTAAGAAAGGGCTCGAAGAATTTGCCTCTTTTTATGACGACTCGTGTAAAAATGGATGCGGCAAAGATGTTCTATTTATGTCAGCGGAAGGGCTTCCGTTCTATAATCCCCAAGCTCTATCAATGGCAGTCGAAAGGGTAATGGTTAAGGCCGGTTACGCATGGGCCACTTTCCACATCCTTAGGCACTCCTTCGCTTCCATCTTGCTTCTAAGATGGTTGCGTACATTTGTTTGTTCTAATCTTATGGATGATTGGTGGCAAGAACTGCAAATTTACAATAAGAACACGGACAGAATCCTTATAGAAAACGGAATCCACAGTATCGGTGCCCTGCTTGGTCATGCAGATGTGAGGACAACAGTCGAAAACTACATCCATACTGCTGATCTTTTTCAAAAGGCATATCGTGACATGTATGAGAGAGACAATAAACTGTATTTATCATACGACCAAGCGATCAATCTTACGGATTATTCCAAGGCGGGATTGTACAAAAGATTTCCGTCCGCAGACGGCAACCGGAAGGGAATAGAGGCAACAGAAATTATAGAACTACAGCTTAAACGGATGAAAATCCTGATTAAATGAATGAGAGGATTAAACTATGGTAACCAAACTGAAAAAATGTTGAGTTGCTAATAGGCATACAGAAGAATATACTTTTTCAATTTAATTCTGGAAGAAATATAGTCCGTTCCGGGGAGGTTCAAAATCTCTCATTCAGCCACGAACAGAGAATTTCAAGGGCTGGAAAGCTTGTTCAATGCTTCATCAAATTCACACCTTGTGCAACCTTCGTGAGACGCAAAGTACATTTGATAATTTTCAAGATA
>VGWX01000113.1 GCA_016873615.1 Nitrospira sp.
TCACAGTTGCTCAAGGGGGAGGGAATAATTGGGAACCCCGAAGCTGAGCTTTGAGGAATTCTTTGATTAAATACAGAGGATTTTGTGTGTGGTCTATCTGATACTTAGGATTGATTTTTTTCGAGGATAAAGAGCAGTTGTCCTTCGACAACAAAGCTGTTCAGCTTGACGCAGACTTCAACTATATTGGCATCGAATGGAGCAACCAGTGCATTCTCCATCTTCATTGCTTCAAGATTTGCGATTTCTTCACCCTTATGAACTATATCGCCTGACTTGAGGGCGCCTCTTGCAGGGTTGCCGATCCTCCAGATGTTTCCGTTAATAGGCGCGCCGATTTCATTGAGTCCCTTAGCCATTCTTATTTCAGTCTTCTTAGCCCTCGGGGTCTCAACCGTATAAACTTTTGTTTTATTATTAACGCGCATAACAACATGAACCAGTCCCTCATGTTCTGCTCCGATAGAAACGAGTTCGAGACTGTACGGTTTTCCCCAGAGTTCAAAGTCAACCTTGTCGCCTGGATTTTTAAGTCCCTGTCTCCAGACGTCCGTTGGCAATACTAACGGAGCTTCTCCATATTTTTCCCTGAACTCGATCATATCCAGCGCATCTTTTGGATGCATAAGGAAAAGTATAAACTCCTCTTCTGTCGGATTCCTGCCGATATAATCGGTCAGCTCTTTTCTGATTTTTTCGAGATCGTCATCCTCCATCGAATCAAGGGGTGAAAGTTCAATGCGTTCTTTAATCTTCTTCTCCCACTCATCACCAAAAGCGCTTTTGTATACCCAGTCAGGAGGCCAGCCCATAGGAAGTTTTCCATAGTGCCCAAGAATAAGGTTTTTAAAATCTCCGGGTGCATTTCTGAAAAGTCCTATAAGTTCTTCCTGTTCATCTTTATCCATTGATGCAAGTTTCAGATTTTTCTCATCAATAAATTTTGCAAGGAGCTCGATCAGATGTCTGACACCTGCCTCTCCTTTTGCCTTTGCATATTTATTTACTATCCCGCTGCATGTTACCCACGTAATCTGCGAGCCCGGGGTAACATCAAAATAATGGATTATCTTGTTGAAAAGAGACATGACCTTTAAAACAGCCGGCATGTAATGTAGGAATCCCCCTTTTGCTGCCTGTTCAAAAGAACTCGGGAATGCCCCTCCAGGCATCTTGTGATATGTTACAGTATGGTCAAATCCCTTAAATGGTGATTCAGCCCAGTCATAATAATTTATCCATTCACGCACCTTCTGGACTGCAGCTTCAGCCTCTTTCCTGTCAAGATTAACCGGGATGCCGGATTCTTCAAAATAAGCCTGAACTCCAAGGATCGGTGAATGTCCGTAGAACCGGACAAGGGAATCCTCTTCCACATCAAATATTTTTGCCCCTGCCTTTGCTGCTGCAAGCATTGCCGGCATTGCAAGCCCGTCTGTTATATGTCTGTGGTAGTGAATTACAAGCTCCGGGTATTTCTGTTTTATTGCATCAATCAGGCTGCTGACCCGGTTAATGCTTCCGACCCCGGCCATATCTTTGACGCAAAAGATAATCTCATCTGTTCCGCTACAGAGGTCTACAATATCCTTAGCGCACCCGAGGTAGTATTCGTTTGTTGCCCAGTCTGCCATGGTAAATGATATTGCAGGTTGAAAAAGTTTACCCCTCTTCATTACGACTTCAGCAACAGTACGCATATTTCTGACGTCATTAAGAAAAGAAAAGCATCTCCATACATCTATATCTACTCTCTCGACAACGTACTCTATCACATTCTTAGGATAGGGTCTGTATCCGAACAGATTTGTCTCTCTTATAAGAGTTTGCAGAAGGACATTCGGCATATGCTGCCTTAAGATTTCAATCTCTTCAAACGGACTCTCCCTCCTGTTCATTACACCAACATGCCAGCGCGCGCCGCCATGGCATTCTGAACTGAAAAGTCCCATTCTGTTGTAATATGGCGCAAGGGTTGCAAGGTCATATATACGGTGACGGTTTTTGTAGTCGGATTGTCCGGCGTCACGCATACCCACCGATGAGAAACAGACACCCTTAAGATTGCGGATTGCCTGAACAATCTCTTTAGAAAACATGCCGGGCTTTACAAAAACAATGTCCTTTTTATGGGCCATATCCTCTACATCCATGACTGAGGGCCAAGTGCGGATATCTCTGCAACATACCTTGCAATCTTCATTACCTCATCTTCACTGTTCTTTTCCTTAAACATAGAAATAAGTTCTTCCATATGTTCTTCTATAAAACGTGTAGAAAACTCTCCTGCTACAAATGACGGGTGCCTTATTATACTCAGAAGCAAAGGCGCGAGAGTTTTTATACCTTCGACCCTCAGATTTCTGCCAAGGGCGCGGTCCATAACCCTGATGGCATCTGCCCTGTCTGCGCCTGCTGTTATCAATAACATGAAAAGAGAATCATAGTACGGTGGAATATCAGCGCCTTCGTAAACACCGGTTGCAATCCTTACCCCTGGCCCCTGAGGAATCTGGAGCCGGGTTATGGCGCCGAATGACGGGCTGAAATTCCGCGGGTCTTCTGCATTAAGACGAACTTCAAGCGCCCATCTGTTCGGATGAATATCCGCCTGTTTAAAGGGCAGCTTTTTACCCATTGCAACATCGATCATGATACCGACTATATCAAGACCGGTTATAAGCTCGGTAATACCGTGTTCTACCTGCAGACGCGTATTGACCTCAAGGAAATAGTATTTCTTTGTCGATGAGTCAAAGATAAACTCAACCGTCCCTGCCGACTGATAGCCTATCTCACGCATCAGCCGGATTGCAGTGAAGCATATCTCTTTACGAAGATCATCATCGATTGACGGTGATGGCGCTTCCTCTATTATCTTCTGGTTTCTTCTCTGAATTGTGCATTCTCTTTCATAAAGATGAATAATGTTGCCGTGCTGGTCTCCAACCACCTGAACTTCAATATGCCTGCCGCGCTCTATATATTTTTCAACCAGCACCCTGTCGTCTCCGAATGACTTCATCGACTCTGACTGTGCCTGGCTAAAGGCCTGTGCCAACTGATTCTTATTTTCGACCTTGACCATCCCTCTTCCGCCTCCACCTGCAACAGCCTTAATCATTATCGGAAAAGTCACCTTTTCATTTTTCATCCATTTGCTTATCTGCTCAACATTGATGACATCGATGATGCCGGGTATTGTAGGCACATTGGCCTTCTGGGCAAGTTTTTTGGCCTGGATTTTATCTCCCAGAGCCTTTATAACCTCAGGTGGCGGGCCTATCCATGTAAGGCCTGCATCGATCACCATCTGAGCAAATTTATGGTTTTCGGCAAGGAATCCCCAGCCCGGATGAATAGCGTCTGATTTAGTCTGGATTGCAGCAGCGATCATCTTTTCCATATTGAGATACGATTCAACCGGAGGAGCTTCCCCGATATGAACAGCAGAATCAGCCATAAAAACATGGTGTGCGAGCCGGTCAGGAGTGCTGTAAACAGCAGTAGTCGGGATCTGTCTGTCCCTGCAGGTATGCATTACCCTTACAGCAGTAACCCCTCGATTTGCAATCAATATCTTCTGAATCTTCCTGTTCATAAAAAATATCCCTTTATAACTTGGTTTTTATTTTAACATAAAATCCGGAGGAATGGGAAATCTCAGGTAGCTGTAAGCTCTTTTGCTCAGGTATAATAATAATGAGTTCATAAGTAAGGACACCTTTAAACACCCTCCCCTTTATCCCCTCCCCTCAAGGGAGGGGCGATTCTTAAGTCCCCTCTCCCTTGAGGGGAGAGGGCAAGGGTGAGGGTGTGTGGCTTTGATTATGAACTCCTTAGTAAATTCATAATCTTAATCTGGAGGACAACTATGACTATTACTGAAAAGATTCTGGCAGCTCATTCAGGAAGGAAAAAGGTTTCACCGGGGGAATTGATAAATGCAAAGGTTGACCTTGTCCTTGCCAATGATATAACTGCGCCAATCTCGATATCAGAATTCAGGAAAATCGGGGCAAAAGATGTATTCAACAAAGAACGTATAGCATTGATCCCTGACCATTTTGCCCCTCAGAAAGATATAAAGGCAGCAGAACAATGCAAGATGCTCAGGGAGTTTTCAAGGGAACATGATCTCAGCCTTTATTTCGAGGTAGGGAGGATGGGGATTGAACATGCCCTTCTTCCTGAGGAAGGTCTTGTTGTTCCGGGGGACGTTGTCATCGGCGCTGACAGCCATACGTGCACCTACGGCGCGCTTGGCGCATTCTCAACAGGAGTCGGCTCAACAGATGTTGCAGCTGCAATGGCTACAGGTGATTGCTGGTTTAAGGTGCCTGAGTCAATGAAATTCATCTATTATGGAAAACTGAATAAATGGGTCAGCGGCAAAGACCTGATCCTTCATACTATCGGCGATATTGGGGTTGACGGCGCACTTTACATGGCAATGGAATTTGCAGGAGAAACTATAGAGAATCTTCCGATGCATGGAAGACTGACAATGTGCAATATGGCAATAGAGGCCGGTGGAAAGAGCGGGATCATTGTGCCGGATAAGATAACCAGGTCGTATGTGAGAAAAAGGGCGAAAAGACCTCCGGTTTTTTATAAGCCTGACAAAAACCCGAAATACGCTGAAATTCGCGAATATGACTGCTCGAAGATCCCGTTGACTGTTTCATGCCCTCATCTTCCGTCAAATACGCGGCCCGCTGCAGAACTGTTTGAGGTTGCTGTTGATCAGGTTGTTATCGGTTCCTGCACAAACGGCCGGCTTGAGGACATAAGAGAAGCTGCCATGATAATGAAAGGCCGGAAGGTCAATCCTAATGTGAGGATGATCGTAATACCTGCTACCCAGAAGATCTACAGGCAGGCAATGAAGGAAAAACTGCTGGATATATTCATTGAAGCTGAGGCTGTAGTGTCTACACCCACATGCGGCCCTTGCCTTGGAGGGCATATGGGAATTCTCGCTAAGGGTGAAAAGGCTATTGCAACAACAAACAGAAACTTTGTCGGCAGGATGGGTCATCCTGAGAGCGAGGTTTATCTCTCTAATCCGGCGGTAGCAGCAGCTTCAGCAGTGCTCGGAAGGATCGGTACGCCTGAGGAATTGGGATTATAATGTCGCCTGAGGATAAACTTAAAGAATTAGGAATCAAACTTCCTGAAGCGCCGAAACCATTGGGCTCTTATGTCCCGTCTGTGCAAATTGGCAATGTATTTTACCTGAGCGGAATTCTCCCTTTGATAAATGGAAAACTTATACGAACCGGGAGGGTTGGCGAATCGGTCTCTTTAGACGAGGCAAGGGAAGATGCGAAGATTGCCACAATCAATGCATTATCGGTTTTAAAGTCAAATATCGGAAATCTGGATAAAGTTAAAAGATGCGTTAAAATCAGCGGTTATATCGCATCAGCGCCTGATTTTACAGAACAGCCAAAGGTTTTAAATGCAGCATCAGATTTGATCTTCGAAGTTTTTGGTGAAGCCGGCAGGCATGCGCGCGCTGCGGTCGGGGTCAATGTCCTTCCTCTGAATTCGCCCATTGAAATAGAATTTATCTTCGAAGTCTCACAACAGCTTTCTGCAATTAAATGAAATATTGTTATGGATAAGAATCTTTACACCCTGAGATATTCTGATTGCAGAGACTCACACATATATAATCAGACAATTCATTATCTGGAAGAAATCTTCCAAAGCCCTTCAGACCAGATGATAAAAATTATTGGGATTGCCAATAATTTCAGAAAAGAGCTTGAAAAGATCAATCAGTTTGTACAGCAGACCACCCGGGCGGTCTGTCCTTATTGCAAAGATGTATGCTGTATCAGCAAGCATGGCTATTACAACTGTGAAGATCTCGTATATCTCTATGCCCTCGGCCTTAGGCCTCCTCATTATGAGTTCGGAAGGAAAGATTCAGACCCCTGTCAGTACCTGTCTGAACACGGCTGTATTATGGAACGATCAATCCGTCCTTCAGGATGCAACTGGTATTTCTGCGATTCCCTTCTTGACCACATGGAGATAATGCCTGATTATAAGATATTCGATGATTCCCTGAGAGATGCAGCCGAGCTATGGCTAAAAATGATGGAAGAGTTTGACCGAATCTCTCCTTGTCAGGACAACCCATAAATTTTGGCAATGAATGCTTCAAAATAGAACTAGAATCGGATTTCGATATCACCCTTTTTTTAGCATTGCTTCTCATTTTAACTTACTTGTGA
Organism: Nitrospira sp.; assembly: GCA_016873615.1. Classification (GTDB taxonomy): domain Bacteria; phylum Nitrospirota; class Thermodesulfovibrionia; order Thermodesulfovibrionales; family SM23-35; genus VGWX01. The sequence goes on from VGWX01000113.1 coordinate 6,249, forward strand.
GGCTCTTGTGTTCAATTTTGAGAAAACTGGCATTTTCTTCAATCCTTAATCAAATGTGCATAGCAGCGGATTCTATGAGGGTGTGACCAACGCCTACAAAGAAACAAAATCAGCCTATTGAAATAATTGAGACATACTGGCACAAATAGAAGTCTGATTTAATAGGCAGGCTTAAGGAGGTCGACGGAAGGGACATGACATATAATCCAGAGAAACACCATCGGCGAACGATACGTCTGAAAGGTTATGATTATTCACAAGCAGGGGCATATTTTGTAACGGTATGCAGACAAAACAGGGAATGTCTGTTTGG
>VGWX01000114.1 GCA_016873615.1 Nitrospira sp.
TCCCTCGCCCTTGAGGGGGGAGGGTTAGGGTGGGGGTGTTTGATTAAAACTATTTCCAACACCCTCCCCTTAATCCCCTCCCCTCTCCGCACTCAGGCGGATTCGCCGAGGCGAAAAGGGAGGGGATGTTTACCTAAGCACATGTTGCATATAAGATACCTCGCAGCTTGCTGCGGGGTAGTTCATTAGGGACACATCCAATACTGTTCGGCATATATATTGCTTCATGCTGCTAAACGAGATTATAGCCTTGGTGACAGAAGCAAAAGACCACCGATATTGTTGCAATTTGATATAAAACATAGATGACAAATCTGGAAGAAACTGATAAAAGGCAAAGCAGTAGCTATGGGGAATGCGATAATAAAGATCACCCAGAGACTTAATTGATACTCTTTTTATTGTCAGCTTGTTGAAGCTTCTTTATATGATCAAAAAGTTCTTCGTCGTCAGCCCATCCCATAAAGTGATAACACAGTCCCGAAGGCATTCGGGATTCTTTTGTTGGTTTGCGACCGGTCCAGATAGTAATTAACATACTGGCTATGAGGGCGCAATAGACCTGCAGTGCAACCCCATTTTCTGATAGCGACAGCAGGTGATTACATCCAAGAACACATTTAAACCACCGGAAGAATAATTCTATCTGCCATCGGTAACGATAAATTAGGGCTATTGTCTCAGCGGAGAGATCCATGCGGTCTGTCACTAACAACATGACATAATCTGAATCGGTGGTGCGAAAGGTCTTTTTTGAAGATGCCCGCGACAGGCGTGGCCTGCCGGAAGAACCCCTATGATAGATTTCAACTATTCTGACATTGCCGGATAGATCGTCCTGGCATTGCGGACTGCCGAGACGCACAACGATATCCTTCCGCACCCCTGCCAAACAGTCTGCCTCTGTCAAGGCTCTTTAGTCCAGAGACTTGCTGGATTGCCCGAAGGCTTGTAACAACGGGATTAAAGAAATAAAATAGTAACATAGCAATGTATTGATTAAAGTGCAGCTCCCTGTGATGGTTGTTTTCTGAATGCAGACGCTCGAGTATCGGAGATAATTCTTTAAAATATTTGAACCCCCGAAGTGCACTCTCCGGTATCGGGTCCTTTTGCTGTTTCTTGTTCCTCTTAATTGAACTATCGGACATAGTTCAATTATTCCATAAGAAACACTAAAAAATCTAGCCCCTCCTACCATTGCATCGAGAACTCACTCAAGCTCATTAGACTTGTGACTCTCTGCAAGCATATTCTATACCGAACAGTATTGGATGCGTCCCTATTTAATGTCCCTATTTAATTGTCGTGATCCCAAGCCACGGTCCAAAGTGTCACTTATGGGGCGGCAGTGTGTTAAAGTTGCGAGTGCGGCGCCTTTTCGGCCACCGCACTCTATGACGCACTCCGTATCTAACATCAGAAAGATATATATATATTTCCGGCTATCGAATCAAGCTTTATGTTGCCGCTTGGAGATGTAGTGCCATAACTATCGCTGCCGCCGTCAATATGGCAGTTGAAGAAAATATAGTATGTATGGCCGGGACTTGGATTCGGGAAAACAAAGCTGCCCTGAACATTGTCGCCGATGCTTTTAGTGTTATTGCAGCTCTGGCCGGACTGATAGTTGCTGCATGAGGCTGTCACATGATTCGTTTTGAATACATTGACGGCAGCATTGGTGGTCGCATCCCAAAGCCCGACTCTGTAGTAGATATAAGAGCTGACGCCACCCGTAGCCGAGGATACATGGGCTGTGGTAGAACCGTTAGCCTGCACGGAATAGTGTACAGTCAGAGGGTAAGATTTGTCTCCTGCAAAGACAAAAATTGTCTGAAGCTCATCGTCACCATGGTAGCTGCTGCTTTGAGCTGATCCGGACAACCCTGTCCATTTTACACTGGCATTGCCATTGGCGCCTGTGTTTTTAAGATTTGCGGACCACCAGTTCCAGTGAACATTGTTATAAAAGGCATCTTTTGCGCCGACTCTTTTTGGTATGACAACGTGCCCGTAATGAATTGTCCCTGTAGGGTCTAGGGTATAATCGTCTTTATAAGTCTGCACAGTTGCGCTACCTATCACATTATTGGTTCCGTCGAGGATATCATAGTTGCCTACCGGGACGTTGCCGAAATCATATGTGATCAGAGTATAGTTAGAACTCGATTTTACATTGTTGCCGCTCCAGTAATCATAAGTCGGACCGGATAAAGTCTTGAGCGTTCCGGTCCCCGAATAAATCTGTCCGGTACCCTTGTTCTTGGCATTCATCGGCACAACGCTGTTCACTAAATCCTGCGTGCCGATGAGTGTGACCCTGAGTCCGTAGTGATCCTGGTTGAGCGTCTGCAGGAGAAAGAAATTCAAACGCGCGAGGATTCTTGTTGCATCTGCCGGCAAAAAAGAGCTCGTGTTCACAAGGTCTACACGGCTTAATATCAGCCTGTAGATATTTGTTACGAAGTTGTCCACCTCAGGCTGATAAGTGTTCTTAATGTATCCATCCCAGTAAGTCTTGGCGTCAACAGGATCAGGAGTGCCCGCCTTTTGTTTGGCATTCTTTGCCTCTACAACAAGATTAGCTCCTTTTAGCTGGTAAAAAAGAAGCTGGGAAAAATATTTCTCGATGCCGTCATAGGCAGCTACCGGGTCTACCCCTTTTGCCTTGATATTGTTCAGGGCGAGGTCTGTAAAGTTGTCTATTACCGGTTTCTTTGCAATTGTAGGAGGCAAGATAGCATCATGAATCAGGTTGACATCATTTTCTATCTGATAGTTGAACTCAACATTATTGGCAAAATTCAACATATCTTGCTTATTGGCACTTCCGGGGCTTTTGCCCTGCACCATTAACGACAGATTACTATGGAAAGTATTAATCTGGGTAATGGCAGCCGTTGGATCGTTTGTGTTTGCTATGATTTCTTCCTTGGTTATATCCAGCTGCACAAACAGAGCATCAAGCTTGTTTTCAATATCGTTCAGTTGCGAGATTATAGTCTGAAGCATACTTGCCATGTTATTAAGGGCATCGACTTCGGTATTATTGCCGCTATTTCCCCACCCGAGCTCGCTAAGAATCAGACCCATTACATCCCCGCCTATCTGGTTCCCCGCTCCTTTTGCTATTCCTGACAAGAGACTTTGTAAAATCGAGCTATAGCCGCCTCCCTCACGAATAGGCTGAGGCTCAGGATTAGCTTGGCCATTTGATCCACAGCCTGAAGGAAAGACAATTACAAATATCAGCAATACAAGTAGAGCCTTCTGGGAAATGATGAACAGCTTTCTTTTTCTCATCTTACCCTCCTCTCGATAAAAAATAGACTATTTCTAAATTTGCCAACCAACACGTGGCGACCAACCTTCTGATCATAAGGTTGCGTTAGAAACTAAAAGGCAGACTAATTCGGCACCCGCCGCTTTCCGTCCCCTCTTCACAGAAGGTTTGGCTTTGTCGGACACCTAGTTCTTTCAATTATCTTTTATCAAAAGGAAATGCAAATGTCAAGTTCTAACTTTAGGTTTGTCAATTAAGAATTAAAAGTGAACACCTAAAAAAGGTGTAATATGAGCCTCAAAAAAGGAGGCTCATATTTTGGCACATATGTACAGAAAAGGGGACGGTTCTATTTTCTTGCCTTCAACTCGTAATCTTTACTTTAAATCGGTGGTTTAACATGCGCCTTATCATGTGTATTTGAAATTTTTAACTCTTTTTTCGCCTTAGCACAATCAGTCCTGTGACCCCGACCAGAAACATCATGATGCTGATACCCTGGGATACGGAAATGCCGGATACCAGAAAACCTCTTGCTGCATCTCCCCTGAAAATCTCTATGATAAATCTCAGGACCGAATAGAGAAGCAGATACGTCATGAAGATCTGGCCATTGAAAGCTTTATTCTTTCTGATGGCTACAAGCAACAAAAAATTAATGAACTCACCGGCAGACTCATAGAGTTGAGTCGGATGGAGCAATATATTTGTTGGAGCAAGGCATTCAGGGTCGGTAAATATGACACCCCACGGCAGAGATTCAGCGGTTCTCCCGTAACAACAGCCAGCTGCAAAACAGCCGAGCCTTCCAAAAGCATGTCCAACAGCAATTGAGGGTGACAATATATCTGCAGTATTCCATATGCCAAGGTTGTTTTTCTTTACATACCAGATAACAGTCGGCACAGCAAGGATTACGCCTCCGTAAAAAACAAGGCCTCCTTCCCAAATCTTAAAGATGTCCAGAGGATTTTGTATGTAATGGCTGAGATTAATGAGGATGAAGAACAACCGTGACCCGATAATGGCAGCAAGGAGTATATAAAAACAGAGGTCCAGTATCTTATCAGCGGGTATCCCTTCCTTTTTCGCCTGCCTGAGGGCAAGGCCCATTCCGATCAGGAATCCAACAGCTAATAGGAACCCGTAAGTATGGATTGTGAGCGGTCCTAATCTCAATAATACCGGATGCATTCAAATATAATAACACAGCCGGTGTACGAGCAACTTCGGTTTATTACTTAGATTCTCCCATTATCCCCTTAACCCTAAAAATGCATTTTTGGGGGATGATTTAAAATGGGTAATAGTTCAATCAATCTTTTTAAATATGCTCTTTCGTATGCCGCATACAGGGCATACCCAGTCATCCGGCAGATTTTCAAAAGAGGTTCCCTGGTGTATCCCTCTCTTGGGATCACCATTCTTCGGGTTATATATATAGCCGCAGGCAGAAACACACTGATACTTTGACATTTAAAACGTCCTCCTATATTTTCTTTCCCCTGGAGGAAATTATTTTAACAAAATTTAATAGACATTATCGGACTTAAACACCCTCACCCTTGCCCTCTCCCCTCAAGAGAGAGGGGGAAAGCATACTCTACGTTATTTCTTAAAAAGCGAGGTGAGCAGGATGATAATGATGCCGACTGATAGAGATGAGTCAGCTACATTGAATGCAGGCCAGTGGAAAGTCCCGATTGAAAAGTCTACGAAATCAACAACGTTTCCGTAAAATATCCTGTCGGTAAGATTCCCTATAGCGCCGCCCAGCACAAGCGAAAGGCCGAGCGTATTATAGGTTCTTTTCATCAGCAGATATACGACAAAGATTATGGCGAATACAGATACTATGATAAAGAAACTGCTGCCAAGGCTTTTAAATGTTCCGAAGGCTGCGCCTGTATTCCTTACGCTGACTATGTGGAGGAAAGAGAATATTTCTATAGAATCAAAGGGTGATAAACGAGTGACAATCAGATATTTCGTTATCTGATCCAGAGCAATGATGGTTAAAACTGTCAGGAGAACATAGGTTGCCCGTTTCATTGTCTGCTTAAAATAACCTTATGACACCTGTCGCATATATCAGGTGCATCTGTAAAAGTTCCTACAGCTTCACTCCAGTTCCAGCATCTCTGGCATTTTGCACCTATAGCTCTTTCAACGCTGACCACAAGCCCCTCTATCTCAGTGCTTTTATATGAGTCGTCGAAACCCCTGTCTGCAAGCTCTACTGCTGAAACGATAAAGAAGGTCGGCAGAAAGTCCCTGTTTTCTGAAACAAGCATATTATATTTATCCGGAAGATACAGTACTATCTTTGCCTCGAGGGAATTCCCGAGGAACTTTTCAGCCCTTTTTATTTCAAGAGCCTTGTTTACTTCATTCCTCAGCATAAACAGATTGTCCCATTTTTCTTCAAGCACCTGGTCATAATACTGCGCATCAACTTCAGGGAATGAAGCAAGAAATACCGAGTCTTCTAAATCTGCTGCTCCTTGCTCTTTGCTCTTTGCTCTTTGCTTCAGACTCTGCCAGACCTCCTCGGCAGTGAATGAGAGTACCGGCGCCATTAGACGGGTCATTGTTGACAGCGCCTGATTCAGGACCCACTGGGCTGCGCGCCTCTCCCCTGAATCTGATCCGAATGTATAAAGCCTGTCTTTTAAGACGTCAAGATAGAAAGAACTCATATCTATGACACAGAAACGGTAGATGCAGTGAAAGGCTTCATGGAAGTCGAAATTGTCATAGGCTGCAGTAACTTTTCCAATGAATGTCTGAAGCCTGCTCATCGCCCATCTGTCTATTTCGAGAAGATGACTGCTATAGTCCATGTTATTGAAATCAGATATGTTTCCTAACAGAAACCTGCATGTGTTCCTTATCTTCCTGTATGCTTCTGTAAGACGGTCGAGTATCTCTTTTGAGATCCTGACATCATCCCTGTAATCCTCTGCCGATACCCATAACCTCAATATCTCTGCGCCGTTGCTCTTTATGACCTCCTGGGGGGCAACAACATTGCCGAGGGATTTGGACATCTTCTTGCCCTGGCCGTCAACAGTAAAGCCGTGTGTAAGCACTGTCCTGTATGGAGCTTTTCCTCTTGTGCCCACAGATGCAAGGAGCGAACTCTGGAACCATCCTCTGTGCTGGTCGCTTCCCTCAAGATACATATCAGCAGGCCAGGAAC
>VGWX01000115.1 GCA_016873615.1 Nitrospira sp.
ATGGCGAGGTCTTCCAATCCCGACAGCGCCGGTTCACAGTTTTTCATCTGTGTGGCTGATGCGCCATTCCTTGACAGGCAGTATACTGTTTTCGGAGAAGTGGTTTCCGGGATAGATGTAGCTGATAAGATAGTAAGCCAACCCAGGGACAAAAGGGACAACCCGAATGAAAGGATAGAAATGAAGGTCAAGATTATTGAAAAATAATCTAACAATAAAAACGGGCATTGCCTCAATCCCCCCTTTAATAAAGGGGGGATTTTCTCTGGTCAAAACTTTCTTTTTCTTCTCATTCATAGTCCTCTTGCTCCAGGCATGTTTTCAGACAAAAATACATGCTGACGCCACAAAAGTCTTCAGGGTGAGTGACGGCAAGACAATTACATTCGGACAGATGCTTGATGACCTCAGAAAAGTCAATATTATTCTTGTGGGAGAAGTTCATAATCAGGAAGCCCATCACCGGCTGCAGCTCGCTATTATAAGGGCATTGAAGGAAGTAAAATCCCCGCTAGCTATCGGCTTTGAGATGTTTACCGCTGATAACCAGAGCATGCTTGACCAGTGGGTAGCAGGTAAAATGTCATCAGATGCTTTTATTAAAGCATATTATACAAACTGGAACTTTCCGTGGCCGCTTTACAGGGATATTTTTCTATATCTAAGAGAGAATAAGATTCCTGCGGTAGGACTGAATATCTCTCCGGAAATCACCATGAAAATATCTGCTTCAGGATTTTCATCACTGACAAAAGAAGAACTTGCAAAACTGCCTCCTGAAACCGGATGTGCCGTAGACGAAAAATATATGAAGTTCATACGCAGGGCATATGCAATGCACGGACATGGAGGCAAGCAGTTCCTTCATTTCTGCGAGGCACAGCTCATTTGGGATCAGGTTATGGCCAGAAACCTTATTGGCTTCCTGGCTAAGAATCCTGATAAAACATTAGTCGCACTTGCAGGAAACGGGCATGTCTGGAAAAGGGGAATTCCTGAGCAGATAAAAAACCAGTCGGAAAAAATCAGATACAGGGTTGTACTTCCCTATATACCAGGCTATATTGAACCAGGAAGTATCACAGCCGAAGATGCAGATTATATTTTGATGCAGTGATATGTTATTATTTTCTATCGGGGCGTAGCGCAGCCTGGTAGCGCACACGGTTCGGGACCGTGTTGTCGAAGGTTCAAATCCTTTCGCCCCGACCATCGTTTTCTGCCTGTTATTCTCTATAATCCCTGGGACTTTATCAAATATAAAGCCTGTATTTTTTTAGACAACCAGCTTTTTTAATTGATAAAACTCATAAAAATAGATATATTTCGTTTATAAGGGTTGTATTTTTGAAAGAAAAAAAGGCGGGGTCACGATGTCTTCTTTTTATTCAAGCAAACATGACCGATGTCCCATAGATTGCAGTGTGGAGTTTTTCCTGGATTTTTCTTCTCAGGAAACCTTCGAGGGGTTTATTGAAAACATCAGTGAATCCGGGATGTGCCTCATAACAACAAAACATCTCGATATAGGACAGGATCTAACGATAAATACTAATATTTTCCTGCCTTCTCATACGGCCTCTGTATGCTGGATCGAGCAAAACAATGATGGTTCGTATAAATTTGGCCTGAAATTCAGATAACCACAATTTTAATCAGCCGCCGATCCTTGACATCGGCCTCATATAATCCTGTTTCGCATTCAGAAGAGTTCTGAGTTCAGCATTCTGTATCCTGAGATTATGGCCTTTGGGTTTTATCTGGATGGAGAGTTTAATAAGACGCTCAAGTTCCTCATCCGTGGCATCACGCCAAAGGGCAGGTTTTAAATCTATCTCTGACTCTGAAAAGAGACAGGGTCTCAATCTGGCGTCAGCTGTCAGCCGGAGGCGGTTGCATTCTGCACAGAAATGGTTGCTGATAGGACTTATAAACCCTATAACACCGGCAGCTCCTTCAAACTGGAAATGCCGTGCAGGGCCTGACTTCTTCAGTGGCAGAGAAACAAGACGGCCGATCCCTTCTACAGCAGCCCGTATTTCCTCAGCGGAGATGAATTTGTCAGGACTCCACATATTGTGTTTGCCGAATGGCATGAATTCTATGAACCTTATCTGATATGAAGACGTCATAGTCATTTTAGCAAAGTCTGTTATCTCGTCGCTGTTAAATCCGCGAATCGGGACCATATTAATCTTTATTGGCCCAAGACCTGCCTTTTCCGCTGCTTTAATCCCTCTGAAAACAACATGAATATCTCCTCCTCTTGTAATCTCCCTGTACCTCTCAGGCCTTAAAGAATCAAGACTGATATTAATCCTGTTCAGTCCGGCAGCTGCAAGCGCTTCTGCATATTGTTCGAGCAGGACGCCATTTGTAGTCAGGCTGATGTCGGTAATCCCTTCAATGCCTTTTATCATGCTGATGAGAGATGAAATATCCTTCCTTACCAGCGGCTCACCACCTGTTATGCGTATCTTTTCCACACCAAGGGTTGCAGCAATTCTCAGGATTCTCACAATTTCTTCATAACGGAGAATTTTTTTATGCTCTATCGGTCTGATACCGTCAGAGGGCATACAATACACACAGCGCAGATTGCATCTGTCTGTTATGGATATACGCATGTAATCTATAGTGCGGTGAAACTTATCCTTAAGACCGCTCATTTTTTCTTTTTAGCAGGCTTTTTATCAAGGTTTTCTAAATTCTTCCTGGCGAGTTCAGCTTCTTTTGATTTTGGATACCGCTCAATAAGCTGTTCCAGAATCACCTTGCCTGTTTTTTTATCTCCGATCTCAATAAACGAGAGTCCCTGTTTAAAAAGTGCAGCCGGGGCTTTTTTGCTGTTTGGATATTTTTTCATGAGCGTTTCGTATGCAAGGATAGAGCCTTCAAAATCCTTCTCGTTATAGTATGATTCAGCGATCAGGAAATATGCATCTTCAGCGTGTTCATGTTTGGGAGACTGTTTGAGAAATGCCTCAAAATTTTCCCTCGCTTCCTTATATTTTTTATTTTTATAGGCAGCATCAGCAGCTTCATATTTCGTTTTATCGGAGGGTTTTGCAGTTTTTACCGGCTGAGTTTCGGAATGTTTTGTTTCCTTTGCAGCTTCTTCTTTCTTTTCCGGTTCCTTCGATTGCTCGGTTAAAGGTTCTTTCTGTAGATTTATTTCTTTTTCCATATTGTTCAATCTGTTTTTCAGTTCCTTTATCCTGCTTTCGATGCCGTTTATCTGAGTCCTGAGAAGGTCCATCTCTAATGATGAATCCTTCAAAGACTTTTCCATAGAATATTTGTTCTCATCAAATCTGCCGCTCAGCACCTGGATATCCCTCGATACAACAGAAAGACTGGACTGCATCTCGGCCTGGTTCTGTCTCATAACATCGAAAGACTCTTCCTTTGCAACACCTGTTGTTTTCTCTTTCAATGTGTCGACATCATTCCTGAGCGAGACAGAATCCCTCTGCACTTTATTGAGGTCATATCTCATCATATCCAGATCTGAAGAGGTCGCACAAGCAAAGAGCAAACAGCATACAGTAATCAGCAAACAGGAACGAATAGAAACAGAAATATATTTCTTATCTTTAGACTGTATCGACACTATTTGCCGGCCTCCTTCAGCACAACAAAATGAGCCCTTCGGTTCTTTGCCCAGCATTCCTCTGTCTGTTCCTTGCAGAAAGGCATTTCCTCCCCATAGCTGAGCATCTCAATCCTGCCTGATGCTATTCCAAGGGCTATGAGATAATCCCTTGCTGCCTTTGACCTTCTGTCTCCGAGCGCAAGGTTATATTCATTCGTTCCTCTTTCATCACAATGTCCTTCAATCGAAAGCTTTGCAGAAGTATTTTTCAGCAGCCATTTGGCAATATTCTGCAGAACAGGTTTATCTTCTTCGCGGACATCATATTTGTCATAGTCAAAATGGATATCTGCAAAAAGGTCCTTTTCCTCTGCATACCTTGCCGGTTCTTCCTTTGTTTCAACCTTTGCCAGCTCCTTTTCAGTTACCCTTTCCCATGGTCTCAGTATGCCCTTCTTATCTGTGGTCTCTTTTGGGGCAACTGATGGTGATGGTGATGGTGGTTGCTGCTGTTGCTGCTGTTCCGGTGTAACCGGCTGTACTACCTTCTTCTGGGCGCAACCCGTGATAACAAGGCCTATTGCCAGAAACATAATGATAAAAATCTTTTTCATAAATTCCTCCTTATTTCCTAATTCGGCGACCATCTCGGCCCGTACGACCTGAGATTTTTTGGTGTAATCCTTTTCTGAGATTCCCCGTTTGCCCTCATGATATATATGCCTTTGAGCCCGTCCCTGTCTGAAGAAAAAGCAATATATCTTCCATCAGGGGAAAATGAAGGGTCTTCATTATTCCCCTGTGAGGTAAGTTGTGTCAGACCGGCGCCATCAGGGTTAACAATAAATATCTGGTTTGTCCCCCGCCTTCCAGAAAAGACTATCTTATCTCCTTTTGGAGACCAGGAAGGAGAAGTGTTATAGGAGCCTTCAAAAGTTATTCTCTTGATATCCGAACCATCTTTTCTCATCGTGTAAATCTGCGGGCTGCCGCCCTTATCCGAAACGAACGCAATGGATCTTGAGTCGGGAGACACAGCAGGGGATACCTCTATGCCATATGACGAGGTTAATTTTGAGACCTGATTATTTTTCAGATTCATTATGAAAAGATCAGGGGTTCCGTCTTTCGAAGAAGAAAAGAGAAATTCATTGCCTTCAGGCGTAAAATCTCCTGCTATATTAGTGCCCTGAGAAACAAACACTTTTTCCTCATTCATATTCGTAAAGTCTACCAGATATATTCCCCATTGTCTATTTCTTTCGGCTGAGTAGACAAGCTTTGAGCCATCTCTCGACCAGCGGGGAGAAAGCATTATATTGCCCTTCAATCCTGTCCTGGTGATCCTGTTGCCGTCCCAGTCCATAAAATAAAAATATTTTTCACCCTTATCTTCTCCGATAAAGGCTATCCTTGACCTGAAGATGCCTGTTTCTCCTGTAATTTTATTATAGATATCATTTGCAATGGTATGGGCGAGTGGTCTTAGAAGTGATTTCTCTGTCCTGTATTCCTTTCTCAGCACACCCTTCCCTTCAAATACATCATAAAGAGACGCTGTCACGGCAAGATCTTTATCCATAGTTATAGATCCCTTTACTACTGCTTCTACCCCTATCGGGGTCCAGTTCTTTGCATTGAAAGGTTGTGATGGGTTTTCGAGATAGGCAGCCCTGTCTATGCAGGAAAAAAGCCCGGTAAAATCGAGGTCATCCTTAATAATATCTGCCAGTTCTTTTCCCGATGGCCCTGAAAATTCCTGTATCGCTATCGGAAGCTTCGTAAACGCCGGGGAAGAGATATCTATATAAACCTTCGCATCAGCGACAGTAACCAGGCATAGAGCATAGAGCATAGAGCATAGAGTTAAAAAAACAGAATGAATAATTCTTTTATTGATTCTTTGCCCTCTGCCCTCTGCCCTTTGCTCTTTGCTTATCTTCATGGATAAAACCTCACGCCTATTTCCATCTCATACGGGGGCGGGGTTAGCGGGCTTGCTTTTTCGGGCGCCCTGCGCGCTGCTTTGTCAAAGAGTGCATTGCCTGATTTTTTCTCCATCCCTAGAACAATAACTGTACCATCCTTTAAGATTCTTATTGAGACAGTTGCCTCAAGACCCTTGTTGGCCATTCCCGGAGGAAGGGACCAGTATGGTTGTATTTCTTCCATTATAGTTGAATAATAATTATCAGACTGAGTATATTTGCCAGCAGAGGGAGAAACCGCTTTTTCATTTAAACTTCGTTTGTCGCCACTGGCTTTCAAAGAGATCACCGAGCGGAGCTTGACTATCTTTTCTATCTTTTTCTTTGCTGCGAGAGCAGATATTTTTTTCTCCAGCATTTCCTTTTCTCTATCTATTTCTTTTTTGCTTTTCTTAGCGCTTGCCGACGGGGCATGAGATTCTTTTGTTTCCCGAACAACATTTTCATCTCTTCCCTTATCAATATCTGCTCCTTTATCAACCCCTTTGATGACATCCGGACTGACAAGGCTGACAGTGTAAGGAGCAGGCATTACCATACGGCTGGAATGTCTTAAAATGAGAATAGCTGCTAAAAAAACTGTGAGATGTAAGGCGAATGATATTATGGTAGCTTTCTGGAGGCTTGGTCCTCTCATTGAAGGCTTATTTTCGGCTCCGTAATCATGCCAAGCTTTTCTATCCCTGCATCTTTTATTTCCCCCATGACTTCCACGACAATACCATACGGCACATCCTTATCAGCCTTTAAAAACACGTTCGGGTTCAATTTACTTATTGCCTCGAGCTTCTTCCTCATCTCTGTCATCGAAACAGGATT
>VGWX01000116.1 GCA_016873615.1 Nitrospira sp.
GGATATTATCCTTATTTTAGTGAGTATAAAAATAAAGATCTCTTCTATCTCACATTAGAACAGAATATACATACCACCCTTGAGAGCGACCTGATAGCCATCTATCCATCTTTGAGCGGTAACAGCATCAAAAAAATAAAGAAACTCCTCTCAATCATAGCAGCATCTGTACCATTTACTCCTGATTTAAAAAGATTAAAGAGAATACTTGATGTTGGGGATGAGAGGACGTTAAAGACATATATTAAGTATCTTGAAGATGCCGGGATAATTCTAACCGTTTCAAAAAGCGGCAGAGGGCTTAGAGAACTTGAGAAACCTGAAAAAATATACCTCAACAATCCAAATTTAATCTATGCCATATCGAGTCACACTCCTGTAAACATCGGAAATCTCCGAGAAACCTTTTTTATCAATATGGCAGATACCTCTCATAAGGTAACAATCCCCAGTCAGGGGGATTTTGTTGTGAATAGCAAATATACTTTTGAGATTGGAGGAAAAAACAAAGATTTTAGCCAGATTAAAGATATAAAAAATTCTTTTTTAGCTATAGATAATACTGAGACTGGGGTGGGAAACAAAATACCGTTATGGCTATTTGGATTTCTCTATTAGGGAAATGATGACAACTTTTGTAATAGACAACAATCAGCTCAGGCTTTCGGATATGCTCATCATTGCGATTCTTGAGAATTATCATGCCAGTCTGAGAAAATAATGCTGAGAAATTCTACCGATACGCTTACTTCTCCAGAAACTGCTTCCAGTTCATAATAAGTATATTCCCAAGCCTGTGAGGCTCATCAGCATTGCACACGACATAACACGGAACATCTGGATAGTCTTGCTGAAAAGATTTCAGGCCGGTAAGCTGCGCTGTGGTAATTGTCCTGGACCATTTGATTTCATAAGCGCCGGTGAGTTTTCCTGATTGCTCCATCAGCAGGTCTACCTCTGCTCCGGTGTTTGTCCGCCAGTAGTAAAGATTGGTCAGCTTCTGCGATGTCTTTATCCGTTTCATTGTTTCTATGATGATAAACTGCTCAAATAATCTGCCGAGGAGATACGGGTCTGAAATGGCATGATCATAACGGTTAATGATGTTTGTAACGCCGTTATCGAACAGGTAAAATTTGGGGTGTCCTGAAAGGCGCTTACGAACGCTCTTTCTCCATGGCTCAAGACGAAAACCGATGAGGGTGTCAACGAGTATTTCATAGTATGTCTTGACAGTCATAACTGCCTGCTGGCACTCTCGTGCAACTGTCGAATAGTTAAGGATCTCTCCGAACTGACTAGCTGCCATATCGAGAAATCTCGAAAATGCACCTATCTGGCGGACTATGCCCTCGGCCTGGATTTCTTCACGTAAATAAATATCGACGTATGCATTTAGAAAGTCGATCTTGTCTGCCTCTGTTTTAGCAAGATAAACAGGAGGAAGCGACCCAAAACGCAGGAAATGCATAAGCTGGTTACTCCCGGAGACTTCATTCCACAGAAAGGGAAACAGGAAACGCTGTACTGCCCGTCCGCCGAGAAGATTTGCATAGCCTCGCCTGAGTTTTCTTGCGCTTGAACCGGACATGAGGAAATGCAGTGAGGTACTGTCAATAATATACTGAACCTCGTTGAGAAGTTCAGGGACGCGTTGTATCTCATCGATAAAGACGTACTTAATGCTTTTCTTTTTTTCCATGACTTCTCTTCTTAGAAGTGATGGGTCTTTTGAATATTTAAAGAATTGATCGCTCAGCAGCAGGTTGATCCTATAGACCTTATCCTTGAAAACACTGTTGATCAGGGTGGTCTTCCCTGTTTGCCTGGGACCAAAGAGGAAAAATGATTTGTTTACCGGCAGCTTCAGAATTCTCTTTACCATAATGTAAAAGTGTAAAGTATAATTACAGCTATGTCAATAGATTGCACGGAGGAATTTTAGCTTTTATCAAATCGACTAACACCCAAAGACCACCTTGAGGGCTGCTTTTACGTTCAATATCTGATCTGCCCCGATCATTCCGACATGCTCAACAAGACGTTCCTCAGCTACGGAACGAACCTGAAAAAGATCTATGACGGATTTCTTATCAAGGCCATTTTCATGCCCTGGGTTAATGGTAACCATCCAGGGTACATCCTTGAATTTATCCTTGTACTCGGTAATTGTAGCTATGATTTTAAGTGGGAGTACGCCAACCGAGTCATCATTAACAATTACACAAGGTCGAGTCTTTTGAATTTCAGCCCCTATTGTGGGGGCCAGATTAATTACCCATATCTCCCCTTGTCTCATTTAAAATCCTCCCCGTCCAGAGAGGTAAAGGCAACGAGGTCGTTGTTCTGCCGGTATTCATCAACCATAGAACGCGCTATTTCCTCAACTCTCTTTCTCTGCTGAGATTCCCGGTAGGCTTCGAATGCCTTGACAATAAGCTCAGACTGTGACAGAGCGAGTTCTGTGGCAAGGCTTTTGATAGCACTCGCATAACCGCGCGGCAATGAAACAGTTATGCGATCATGCTGCTTTGAAATTGTAACCATACCAATCCTCCTTTCTCCGGATTATTATATGTCTACAATGACATATAAATATGCATAAATCAATATGCTGAAAAATAAGCAAATAGTTATGCAATAATAGGGTTGTCAGTATATTTGCAACACTTTTCTGATGTAAATTTCCTTTTTAGCTATTGACAATTACGTCGATTTTATCGAAAGCGTGGTGCAGGAAAATGGAGTTACTATTTCCATATTCGGTCTAATTATGGAAATAGTGATTCCAAATTAATAAATTGAATGCAACAAGCTCAAACTCACCTGGCGGTAGAAATCTGCTACTGATATCGACGAATATGGCGGGATAATTCTATTGCCTCAGGAATGAGCGCGGTCGAATCGAGAGGACCAAAGCGGTTTCAATCTCCTGCTGGTAAATCAAGGCTTTCCTCTCTAACATCCCGAATTGAATATCCAATCGCCTTATAACCTTTGAGCCTTTTTTCATACATGCGTGTAAGCATGGGGACATTGACATCCACATAATCGTAAATCCGGACGACCTTCTTGTTGTCATGCAGGCGGTGAAGACGGCCGGCGTACTGCTGAAGCGTTCCACGCCATGAAATCGGCATGGCCAAAAAGAGAGTATCCAGGCGAGCATCATCAAACCCCTCACCTATATACCTGCCTGTGGCGATAAGCACCCTCTCTTCTCCATCGGAAATAGAAGCAATCTGTTCAGCCACAGCCTTACGTTCCTTTTTCCATGCTCCGCCTTTAAGCACAATTACATTCCTGGCAAAACCTTTGAGCCGCTCGGCAAACCCATCCACATGTTCCGTTAGCTCTGTAAGAAGAAGCGGAGAACAACCTTCTTCAAGGGCGTTGAGAAGATCGTCAAATATGAGATCGTTTCTTTGTTGATTCCTCATCATGGCCGCATAAGCCGGCTGTATTCCATCCTCGACTCCTTCGAGCATCCTGAAACTTGTATGCCGTGGGATAACCACATGCTCAAACGGCCTTTCATGTGCCTGTCTTCTGGCATCCCCACGGAAACGGATCGGTCCGCATTGCATTATGATGATCGGGTGGTGGCCGTCTTTTCTAACAGGGGTAGCTGTAAGCCCTATAATATATTTGGCTTTGACCTGCCTTAGCACCTGTTCGAAACTGAAAGCCGAAACATGGTGGCATTCGTCAACAATCACCTGTCCATATTCTGCCACGATGTCTTTAACCACACACTTCTGGTTCAGGCTTTGAATCATGCCCACATCTATAATGCCTGTTCTATCGCCGCGTCCACCTCCTATCCTGCCAATAGAATCTGTATTCAAAAATAACTTCAGCCGCTCATGCCACTGATCCATAAGAAGCCTTCTATGCACCAACACAAGCGTGTTTACTTTGCGCTCTGCAATAAGATATGCTGCTATTATTGTCTTCCCGAATGCAGTAGGTGCGCTCAATACCCCGATATTATGCTTCAAAATCTCAGAAGCAGCTTCTTTCTGAATAGAGCGAAGCTCACCGTTGAAATCTGTCTCAATCGGTATTCCTGAATATTGCTCTTCCCTGATATCGGTCTTGATGCCGTGGACATTTAGAAGCTCAAGCGCCTCATCCAAAGAGCCGCGAGGTAGCCCTATATGTTTGTCAAAGTCTTCGGCGCACGATATAATCCTTGGCTTGCCATAAGTTGATAAGCGCATAACCTGGGTTTTATAAAACTCGGGGTTCTGAAAGGCCGCCAATCGGATAAGTCTGTTGACCATCCCTGCAGGTAGGCCACTTTTTTCGATATAGACCATGTTTCCTACAACAATACTAATTTTTTCAGGGAAAGGCCCCTGAATCGTCTTTTCTACCTGTTTGCCTGATGGTGGAAGTGTCCACGGATCTTCATTTCCCTCTTCTGTAAGGCTCATTCGCACGCCGATGATTTTCCCTTTGCGCTGGGCTTCCTGAACAATTGTTTCAACATCCCCTTGTTTCATTTTCCTTATGCTGGAGAGAAAAGACCATTGATTGGGAAAAGGATTGAAGTCTCTGTCGAGGAAAAGTGAGTGACCTTTGTCCCGCGGCCTGCGTTGAAGGGGCAGCGCGATAAGACTGCCGAAGCCTCCTTTCGGCATTGTGTCCTGGCTTGGAAAGAACCTATCGTAGGAATCAATGCCCAACTGAGGATGTTTTTCCATGGTATTTGTAAGAACAGCCGAGCCGAGTTTCCGCGCCAGTAATGCCTGGATAGGGGAATCAAAAAATATCCAGATATGACCTCCATTACCTGAGCGGGAGCGTTCAAGTGCCGCCGGAATGCTCAGATTTTCACAGGTCTTAAGAAATGCACCGGCATCTTCTTTCCATGTGGCCTTGTCGAAATCTGCAGCTAAGAACCAGCAGGTCTCATCGGGAAGGAGAGGGTAAACACCAATGGTGTGCTTGCCGGCAAGATGGTGCTGGACTACATCATCTGTTACAGAAAGCAGTTCACGGTTTTCACATTCTGAACACCTAATCCGCGGCTTGACGCAGAGGGGTCGTTTCCATTCGTTGGCGCAGGCAGGAGAATAACCGGATTTTCCGGCTCTTGACTCCCACCTCACAGGATAAACATCTTCTCTCCCGTGGAATAGACTGCGAAAGAGCGTAATCTTGTCTTCCTGGGATAAGCCTTCTGCCATGGGAGTAATAGGTTTTTCTTCATGAATGCCAAGCATCGACCTGAGGCTTTTGTTATCTTCTCTCAGGCGAGCGCACTCCTCAAGAGCTGCCTTCAGTTGTTTTGCGATGTCTTCAGATGTCATAATCCATTAATTTTTCTGGCATTACCTCTGATAGGTCTGATAAGTGTTCATAAAACACATATTTTTAACATCCTGCTTCCAATGCGGCAGCGGCTTTACAGTAGCATTGTTCTACACACTACTTACAGGCCAGTTCGGCTGTCCGATCCGTATGGGAATAAGGGTGTATTGCTTTGGCCTCTTTGCCATACCGCCTTTTAGCTTCTTCAATATCATACAGCGATTGCAGGTTCATCCAGAACTCGGGGCCAGTATTCAGGAAGAGCCCGATCTTGATAGCAGTTTCAGCTGTAATGCCACGGTTCCCTCTGATGATCTGTCCAAGCCGCGTCGGAGATAGGCCCGTTTCCTTGGCGATTCGGTACACAGATATGCCCATTGGTACCAGGAACTCTTCCTGTAAAACCTCTCCTGGATGAATGTTCTTTAAGTGTCTCATCCTTGCACCCCTTTAATGATAATCGGTTATCTCAACGTTACGGGCGCTTCCGTTTTGCCATTCAAAGCAAACACGCCACTGGTCATTAATACGAATGCTCCATTGCCCTTTCCTATCTCCCTTTAAAGCTTCAAGTCTGTTGTTCGGAGGGACTCTCAGCGTTTCAAGTGTTACTGCAGCTGCAATCATTCTAAGTTTTCGTCTCGCCGGGTTGTGAAAATTTGTGGGGAGCTTGATCTTCTTTGAGAACCTCCCGAGCCATATTAATTCCGTTTCCTCGTCTCTGAAAGACAATATCATATAACGATATTATCATTAATCGACAATAAATG
Source organism: Nitrospira sp. (assembly GCA_016873615.1). GTDB lineage: Bacteria > Nitrospirota > Thermodesulfovibrionia > Thermodesulfovibrionales > SM23-35 > VGWX01. Next base: position 6,090 of record VGWX01000116.1, read on the forward strand.
ACAATATAAGGATATTTGAGTCGGAGGCAGCCTACCTATAAAATGACCTGAGAGAGCTTGGCTAAAGGAGCGTTAATAACCTTGGTGCTGTGAGGAAACCTTGTAAAATGAAATCTCTTTTTGCATCATGGCGTATTAGAATTTCTACCATATATCAGTAAATCTCCAGTTTCAGGATTCTGCGCGATTGTATCTATTCTCTTCCTCCCTCCGGGGTCAAAAAAGTATAAAGATTTTCCTCGTATTTACAAAGAATAATTTTAACCTCGCTTTTATTTCGATAGAGTTTTGTTCCTTTA
>VGWX01000117.1 GCA_016873615.1 Nitrospira sp.
GCGCTTGAATGTTATGGTCGCCGGCTTAGTGTCCTTCGGCTTATCCTTCTCAGGAGCCTTCTCCTTAACTTCAGCATCTTTCGGCACGACCTTCAGGTCGGGCTTCTTTTCTTCGGCCTTTTCAGTAATTGCCCTTACCGCTTTTCCTTTTTCGTCGTGTACGACTATCACTTTCTTTTCCATTTCAAATCTCCTTTTAGGGTTAACAGCTTACGTTGATTATTTTTCCGTCGGCTCCATATAGCAGCATGAGCCACTGCCTCAGTTCCATTGCCGGGACCGTGGCGTTCCCCAGTTCCACTGTCTTGAACAGTGCGTCGTATTTAGCATGTATCACCCCCTTTCCGCCGTCTTGTTTACTAAATTGAATCGTGATGTCCATCTTGCTCCTGCTATTCAAAATCTCGCCCAAATCCCTGAATGACTGCAGTGTCCTTTCGTTCATGGTTAATCCTTTCCATTGAGTACATTTCTGTCTTCTGACCCCGCCTCATTACAAATTCACTGACTGCCTGAGCCACCAGGTGCGTTATCGGAACATGCTCCGAGTTTTTCATCTTGTGAAGCTCGGCCATATCTTCTTTCGCAATCCTGTTTGCGGCCCACGTATATTTTCGGTATGTCATTTCATCCTCCGGTTTTCAGGAAGTTTTCTATCCTTTTGACTTTGAGCCAGAACGGGTTTTGAAGGCAGCGCTTGTCTGATATCGGATAACGTGAATTGAGTTTCTTCATCACAATGCCTTCGTTGACCGCGTCCTGAATGGCATCGTGGTAAAGTTTCCTTTTGCCAAGCTCGACCTGCCTTGCTATTTCGATATCAGAAGTTTCGGCAACGGACTCCGTCAGGTATTTGCGCCTTTCCGACAAAGGAAGCTCGGTGATCATCTTCCCCCTGAACATCAGGATGTCGAAAAGGTAAAGCCTGCCTTTCAGTTCCGTGCGGAAGTGGATAAGCTCGCCGTCGAGGATTGTCTGCTCAGGGACAGACAGAAGGCTGTCCCTGAGAGACTGCAACGGCTCGTTGATTGTGGTCTTGTGCCTTGTCCAGAGCGTTAATGCCGCATCCCGGTGCACAAGACACCTCCAGCCGTTTTTCTTGATTTCCGCTATCCATGATACGTCTCTGTCCAGTTCGCCAAAGAACCTGCTTTCCAGGCTCAGAGGGTTTGGCTTGCATGGATAGTAGTACTTCATTACTTCACCCGGATTGAAGGCTTGTTCTGTTTTACGCCCGCCTGCATCAGCTTCTGCCGCTGTTCCTGCGTGAATGCCGTAAACTGCTCATGCGTAAACCGGGTGTTCGGCTTGAAGGTCTTTTCGACCGAGAAGAACTGCGCGAACCTTTCGGGGCCTACAGCTTTGACGATCTCCCTGAGGCTTTCTTCGGACATGTCCTTGACTGTGATGACCATGTCGCGGCTGAAGTATTCATCGAAGCTGTCACCGGCAATTTCCCTTAGCGCCTTTTCATTCTCTGCGCCGATCTTTGAGTATTTGTCGGACCAGGAAATGCCGATCGATAAACCTTTTGTGTCCGGTATGCGCACCGAGGACTGATAGCCCTGTTGCCTGCAAAGGGCTTCACGTATCGGAGAAACGCTTTCGACGATCTCGGCGGAGAGCGTTTCGTACATGGATTCAAGGCTGTCGAGTTCCCCTTTGACTTCCCTGATCTTCGCTGCCTTGGCTTTTATTTCATTTGATACCGTGAGGACCGGGACTTTCGATTTCGCAGTTTTTTCCTTTTTAGGTTCGGCGGCGGTTGCCAGGACATCTGCGAGGTCGAAGTCTTCCTGTGTTTTGACTTTCTTTTTTGCGGCTGCTACACTTTGCATACTACCTCCTACTCTTCGTCGGGTTTGAGGATTAGTACATGGGGCACAGTGTCAGCTGCGCCCCATGCATTTCTTACGCCTTTCCTGTCCTGATCTTTACTGCTTCTTCCGTATAGGGGTTCCTGAGCCTGGCTTCATTTTCGAGCTTCACCCCCTCAGACCAGAAATGATCGGCTCCCCTTTTCTTTGCGCGGCCACGGTTCGTGTGCATATCAAGCGCATAATCCGGGACATCGAGCTTCCATCCCTGTTCCCTGCGGCCGTACATCACGATCTGGAATTCATCGCAGATGCGGCTCTTCTTTGCCCTGCACATTGAGAGTATCGCATTTGCCAGAACCATCCTGAATGAGCGGGACTTTCTTTTCGGCTCTTTGTCGTATTCCTTTTTCAATTCCTGATAGAGCCGCCTCATCTCGGCCACATAAAGGACAACCTGAGGGTCTGCAATCCCTATATCCTCGACCGAGATAACCTGTAACCGCTTCCATAAATAATCCGGGAACCGGGTCTCCATCTCGATTGCCCAGAACATGGCGTCTTCCTCCAATCCCCTGCGGATGGATTTCTGGAGGGCCGAGGCCACTTCATCAAAGGGATATCCGCTTTCCGTCTGCCTCTGAAACAGCATTTCCAACATTTCATCACCTCCTTTTATAGATCAGATTTACTCTGCTTATAGGCTCCCACAGACAATTTCCCGGTGTAAAATTGTTTTTTTACATAGGGTTATAAAAAGAAAACATGGATTTACAAGAATACTGCCGGGTGGTAGTAGAAGGCTGAAGTGGCTTATTTTGAAGCGGTTTTTAAGAGATGCAAAAAGACTGCCGGGGGAAAGATTGAGTCGCTGAGATTTTAGTAAGATTCAACCCTGTCTAAAACAGGTTTGATATGAACTATTTTGCTAACTGATAGAATAATCGGATGAAGATATTTCCGGGGAAAGATGGTTGGCTTTCTTTAATCCTCCGTTGGACAATAATTTTGCTTGTGTGTATCTTTAGTTTAATGTTCTTTACTAAAATGCCGGGAAGATCATATTCAGGCCCTCTTCAACCTCTTTCAGAGTGCGAGCAGGAAGTGTGTCGTAATCTAAAACAGCAAATATCTATGCTGGCGGAGAGGATCGGGGAGAGGAATATATGGAAATACGGTAATTTGAAAGCTTCCGCTCATTACATTGAAAAAGTTGTAACGGAATTGGGTTATGAGGTTAAGGAACAAGAATACGTGGTTGAAGGTTTACACGTGAAGAATCTCGAATGGGAAATCATCGGCCTGCACCATCCAGAAGAAATTATTCTTGTAGGCGCTCATTATGATTCAGTTTTAGGTAGTCCCGGTGCCAATGATAATGCATCTGGCGTTGCAGCTGTCCTTGAAATTGCCCGCCTTCTCAAAAAAGAATCGCTTTCTCGCACAGTTCGGTTTGTCACTTTTGTTAATGAAGAACCACCTTTTTTTCAAACCGATAACATGGGGAGCCTTGTCTATGCCTCACGGTCCCGCCAGCGTGGCGAGAGAATTGTTGCGATGCTTTCACTTGAGACAATAGGATATTATTGCAATGAAAAAGGCAGTCAAAAATACCCTTTCCCCTTTAGTTTATTTTACCCTGACACTGCTAATTTCATCGGTTTTGTTGGGAATATTTCATCCAGGACACTGGTTAGGGAGGCGATCGAGATATTCCGCAGCACTTCTGCTTTTCCTTCTGAAGGCGTCGCAGCGCCGGGTTGGATTATGGGAATAGGATGGTCGGATCACTGGTCATTCTGGGAAGAAGGATACCCGGCCATCATGATTACTGATACGGCCTTATTCCGTTATCAATACTATCATTCTCAACAAGACCTTCCGGATAGAATTGATTACGAACGGATGGCAAGGGTTGTAGCTGGAATCAGCCAGGTTGTGCGCCAGCTCTCGACTGTAAAATAAATTGTAATGGCAACCCTGTGATCCGGAATTAGTCGACTGCATAGCGGCAGCCTAATGGAAACCAGATTGAGGACACCACACATCTAACTGACATTTTTTCAGAATCAGCATGGCAGAGCTTGGTTTTTCGAGTCAAAGATAGCACTGGTCCAATAGAAGAAGCATTGTGGTATTATCTGGATCGTGGTGAAGCAACATCTCGAGCATTGCGATCGCTTTCTCATATTCACCAGTCTCAAACGATTTTAATATCTTATCAGCGTATTCTTCTTTATTCATGAAGTCAACATTTCAACTAGTCTCTTTGATGTTTCAAGTATTAGCAAGAAATTCTTATTCCCCCGGCAGAATGAGTTTTATTTTAGATCCGTTGAAAAATTCTTTGTATTCTTCTTTTTCTACAATATTGGCAAGATGGTTTTCTAAATCCTTAACAATCTCTTTTTCCATTTCGTCTCTGTGCGTTTTCAGAATACCGGAGAGTTCTGTTAACTCCTCCATAGACAGCTTTAGTGGCCCGGCATGGTATTCCGTTGTCATTACATAAAGCGAGGAAGTTGATTTTGAAAAGAAAATCGCCCAGGAGTCTATTTTCTTGATAACAGAGGCATCCGCCGGCAATTGATTTCTGAATAAAGCATCAGTTCTTTCTCCCATTCAACTCCCCTCCCATATTTCTATTGGTGTCCCCATAAAACTCTTAAGGTCAGGAAACCTGTTTACAAGAATCTGGATATCCTTAAGGCTTCCGTGTGAGTTTGAAGGTTGAGGATATCTGTCCATTGTTTATTCTTCACTGAGCGACTGCTTAAAGCACTTCTTTTTATCCGGACAGAAGAGAATATGATTCGATATTTCATTCAGATTATTAAGGAGTTTAAACCCATTGTTTGCAAGCTGTCTGTTCCAGGGAAACAGCAGTCCTGCAGCCATAATTCCCTTTTCCACTGCTTTTTCCAATATGTGGGGAGAATCATCTACAACCAAATCGCACTTTTGATCAAAAAGAACCGTTTTGTCATAGGACAAATATATGTCATCAAATACAAGCTCATGCTTTACAAGCCACCGGTGGGTCTGCTCAATGCTTTCAGGGGTTCGGGCGCTTGCGATGGTTATATGGAAATTATTCTTTTTCAGAGCCCTTAGGAAGCCCTTGGCCTCAGGATAAGGCAAATGCCGCTCGTGGTCCTGGTTTAACTGTATGTCCTGAATGGCAATGATGAACTCTTCCTTTGAACAGTAATCCTCCCAGAAATCCCACTCTGTCCAGTCATCCGGAGGCGGCACAGCCTCATTTATCTTTTTGAGACGCATATGGAGCGCATCACAAAAGTGCCAAAGGGTGTTATCGATGTCTATAACAGCCTTTTTCTTCCTGGTCATCTTCTTATTATGCTTTGTTAGTCCGGTTTTCGTCATGATATTTCACCAGAGTGAACATTTCCCGTCCGGTCATCCGCCTTTACGGTTCTTATTCCGCAAAGGCCGCAAGATGCACAAGGCTGCTGTCGTTCATTAATGCAAACCCGTTTAGATGCCTGCTTTTGAATCTGACATCCTGTCCTTTGCCGACAGGTGCAAAAACCTCTCTTTCTGCTTTTTTCAGATTCGCAAGGAAACTCCTTGACCGTTTGTCGAGGAGTTCTGCCCCGGCCTCCGGAGTCTTCTTGCCGGAAAGGAAATCATCCAGCGCATCAATTATATAGCTCCTGAGGAGCTTCTTATATACCTTCCGGAGTACGGCACTCTGCCCGAATATATCACAACCGATCACTTTCCCGTTAATCAGGGATATGAAGCCAGTCTGTTCTTCCCGGAAACCGAAAGCCTCTTCGTATTCCTTAAGCTCCTTTTCGTAAGACTTGTAGATATCGTTCATTGCACTGGTCTCTGAATTAACCGACAATCGCTCCTCTTTTGCATAAATGTCATCCCAGATCTCCCCCTGGTCAGCTCTGTAAGTTGCAGACGTTTTCAGGTTCCTGTGGACAGACTTCATATTTTTCTTTCTTAGTTCTGCATAAACGCTCGAATTACCCGAACGGAATGCCTTGCCCCTGTATTGCCAGCGACCATGTTCCACACAGGATACCGGAATGACGAGCTCCCTGTTCTGTCCCACAAGAATGCTGGCATTTACTATCCGGTTCTGTTTGGCCCCAACAAGTTCCTCTCCTTCCAGGATCAGTACATCGAGGTCCAGTTGGTTGATCACCTTAAGCTCCGGCACATTCCCTGCCTCATCAACCTCTGTCACAACAAACCTTTTGGTCTCCAGCGCGTCATCAAGCAGCATAAAGCCGTTCCCACCGGATATTTCTGAATAGAGCGGATATACTGTCGAGGGCCAGCGAAATTCCCCACTTAGGGTCAAAAGAATTCCCCATTTAGGACCAAATTAATTCCCCACCTGGGTCCAGAATAATTCCCCACTTTTCTGAGACAAACTGCTGTA
>VGWX01000118.1 GCA_016873615.1 Nitrospira sp.
GAATAATGTAATTAACCACAGAGAGCACGGAGAAACATATTGATAATAAAAGAGAATCTATCGGTTTTTATAATTTCCTCTGTGCACTATTTTATGCAAGATTGAGTCTTAATTGATTTCAAAAATATAACATGAGTACACAGAGAATTGCTTGAAATTAAAAGTCTTTTTAAAGTTTAAAATACCTCTGTGAACTCTTTGGTTTAATCCAAATGCATTTTTTGGATTAATTGCATTAAGATGGTTGACTAATGTTCCAATTGTCATATTAGCGAGTTTTCTGTCCAACATGCCATACTCAGTATTTCGCTTCTCCCCTCAAATATCCAGTATTTTATACCCACTTGATTAGATGAGAGTCAAGAGAAAAATGTTGAAATGAAGAACCCCGCAGCAGAGCTGCGAGGAATGCGCTCGCTATCCGATTCAGGTCGAAACCTGTCGGGGTTGCAGAACTTCCGTGTTGCAAAAGGAAGTTACAAACAAAAACAGAGAAAGGGGGAGGGGGGGAACATATAATACGGTTTTTGACCAATCCCCAAAAGGATGTTGTTTCCCCTCCCTATGTTTCCCCCATAAAAACAGCATATCAAAAGAAGGATTAAAATTCAATTCAACGGGTTCAACAAAATAGAAAACCAGTTTGTTAATTTTTGTTTATAATATGCTCTTTCTGGAACTATCTATCTGTTGCAACATTTCAGGAAGGAGTTTTTCTTTTCATGCCTCTTTGGAATGCTGTGTTTCTTTCGGCCCGAAGGTAAGGGACGGTTAATTACCGTCCCTTACCCGATTAGGCACGGATATAAGGCCAAAGCGGTGCGGTTCGTTCCTCACCGCGTCCTACGCGCTGACCGTCATGGATTCGTAATGACCTTTTTGACCGAGTGGGCATTGTTGTCATTCAGCTTGATCTCGCCATTACAGGCGGGGCGAACGGCGGCCGAAAGGTCAGGCTGGCCGGGCGCTTGGGAGGACACGTAAAAGTCCACATAGCCGTTATAGATCAGGGCTTGGTGTGCATCGTCCAGCGACTGCTGGATGAAATTCTTCGTTTCACCGGCTTTGATGACGGAAGGAAACGGACCGACGCTCGTTGCCTTCACTAACCCAAGTGTTTTGTAGTAAGCGCCGACAACGAACTTTGCTCCGCTTGGGGGATAGCAATCCACCGCGCTGGTATTCGTGACCGCGATGTAAGCGGTGAGTTTCTCACCGTATTGGGTGGAACCCACATTCGATGAGCCCCACTGAACGTTAATTTTCACATTCGGTTCTGCCGTCTTCTGTACGCTCACCTCACAGAATGCCACGTTGTTTTGTTCATTTGACTCGGCTGTCTTATTGCCTGCGTCTATTACTGCGCCTAAATAGTACTTGCCCGGAGGAGTGTTTGCAGGGATAGTGTTTGTACCGTTAAGTTTAACGGCAACGCTGCCAGGGCCGCTGAAGGATATAAACTCTCTTCCACCCAGCAGAAGCACCCCGTCGGAGTAATTCGGGGAATAGACGGCGTAAGGCGCCGGTGAAGGATATGTGGCTTTGGATGTGAGGATGATATCCACGGCTATATCCTTAAGCGGAGATGAGAACGTGCTTTGCCCCTCCACTGTGAAGCCGCTACCCAGTTGCTGCCCGGGTTTCACTACTTTCGGACATTGCCCTATCTTTACCGTTAGGTCTGCCGCCATCACCCCGCCCGTAATAACTAATGAAAATACTACCGCAATCAAAATTGCTAAATACTTGTTCATCTTCTCTTCCTCCTTGTAAAAGGTTTTGCTACAACGATTTTCCCCTACCCTGAGGAGCTTAAAATTACTCCCCTCCTTTCTTATTGATTCTCTATTATAAGTGGTAATTTCCCCCAAAAAGGTTCAAAATTATTTTAATAGATGGCTTATTATATCTAATTATATCAGACGTATATAAATTGTCAATTAGATTATAAGTTATGTATAAGTTAAAGACTTTTGCGACGTTCCTACATTTTGAATCAAGTGCTCGATAAGGCTTTTCAGCCCAGTGTTTTATGAGGTTTTTATTTATTTCGATTCGAAAGACTCTCCATACACAAATTCCGGCGTATTTAGTCCCGGATGTACTCATGAACGATTTTGATTTTTGCCCGGTGTTTCTTCGCGTGTAAACAATATCTTCAGCTTGCGACAAAGCGATTCCGGTATAATAACTGTATAGGAAACGGAGAAACAGCAAGGAAAATAAGGCATGCAATCATCCCGTAATAAAGCGATTGCCTCCCGGTATATTACCCCTGAGGGTCGAACGCATTTAAGCGAGGAACTCTCATATCTCTGGAAGGTGAAGCGCCCCCAGGTCACACAGGCAGTTGCCGAAGCCGCAGCCATGGGGGACCGTTCAGAGAACGCGGAGTATATTTACGGCAAGAAGCAGTTAAGGCAGATCGATTCCCGTATGCGGTTTCTTACAAAGAGGTTGAACGAATTGATTGTCGTGGACAGGCTGCCTGATGATACGTCGAAAGTATTTTTCGGCGCCTGGGTCGAGCTTGAGGATTCCGATGGGAATCTGTTTCGGTATCGCATCGTCGGTCCGGACGAATTCGATCTCAAAAGGGGTTTTATCAGTATTGATTCTCCAATGGCAAAGGCGTTGCTGCGCAAGACCGAGGGTGAAAAAGTTGTAGTGAGCAGACCCCACGGTACAGACGCCTTTGTAGTGACATCAGTCGGCTATGAAGTGCAAAAGTAAGAAAGCGGAACCGAATGAACTTCATTACTTCCCATCTTCTTAACTTCCAAACTTAAGGCTCTAATAGTCCAGCTATTTAACTTTACTTTGTCCTAGAGCGGGTATTCTCACCTCGACCGAATGTTCCTGATGGTCGTCAACAAGGGGAATAGCCTGATCGTCGCGCTCAAGGCCATCGACTGTCACGATCGTTCCGCCCTTTCCGGTGCGCGTTTGTAGAACAGTGATATGGTAGATAGTTTCCCGGTATCGGTAGTTCTTAAATGGAAGTTTCGGGATAATGCTAAATTAGACCAGCCGTTATTGGCCTGACGCTCTTTTCATTGATCCTTATATTCTTGCTTCTCTTCCTTTCCACCTTTGGCCTCCTCTTTATCCTCTTCCTTCTCCTTCTCCTTTTTCTTCTCCATCGATTCTGATATTTCCGTGAGACGTTTTACTACGAGATGATTTATGGCGCCTTCCGGATATGTCCCGTCATCGCCGAGTTCGCCAACCTGCATGCCTGTCATTATCTCTAAGCCTTCATCCGCTTTCCGGATCGGATAGATTGAAAACTCTCCTTTCCTGACAGCTTCCACTACATCAGCTTTAAGCATCAGATGTTTCATATTCCTTGCCGGTATTATTACCCCATGAGTTCCATCAAATCCTATAATCCTGCAAAGGTCAAAAAAGCCTTCTATCTTTTCATTGATCCCGCCAACAGGCTGGACATCTCCGTTCTGATCCATAGAGCCTGTCACTGCAATGCCCTGTTTCAGAGGGATATTTGCAATACTGCTCAAAAGTGCATAAAGTTCTGCACACGAAGCGCTGTCACCTTCAACCATATCATAGAGTTGTTCGAAGGTAATTGAAGCTGATAAGCTTATGGGTTTTTTGGCAGCATATCTGCTTCCCAGGTAATTAGTAATTATGAGGATGGCTTTCTCATGTATCCTGCCGCTCATCTTCGTCTCTCGTTCGATATTCACAACCCCTGCTTTTCCTGCATATGTCCTTGCTGTTATCCTTGAAGGTTTTCCAAAACTGTAATCGCCCAGATCAAGAACTGCAAGCCCATTTATCTGTCCCACCTTCTCTCCTGCTGTATCAATAATTATCGTTCCATCAAGGATCATCTCTCTCAGGCGGTCTTCAATCTTGCTTATTCTGTACACTTTTTCGTCTACTGCTGTCTGAACATGCTTATCAGTGACAAAAGCGCTGTTAGCCTTTGATGCCCAATAGCTCGCTTCCCGGAGAATATCAGCTATTTCGTTGAACTTGGTGGATAATTTATTCTGATTCTCTGCAAGTCTTGAGCTGAACTCAACCACCTTTGCAACTCCTGTCTTGTCAAAGGATAGCAGTTTTTCCTCCCTGCAGGTATTAGCGATGAAAGAAGCATATTTGCGGGCATTCTCATCGGTCCTGTTCATCCTGCTGTCAAAATCAGCCTTTACTTTAAAGAGTTCCCTGTATTCCTCATCGAGGTTATAGAGAAGATAATAAAGATATGGATTGCCTATAAGAATAACCTTTATATTGAGAGGTATTGCTTCCGGTTTAATGGTTGAAGTGGATATTAATCTGTACTGCTCCCAGACATCCTCTATTTTCACCTCCTTGTTCCTGATAGCGCGCTTCATTGCGTCATACGCAAATAAATTCCTTAAGAGGTCAAGCGCATTGATTACTATATAACCGCCATTTGCCTTATGTAATGAACCTGCCTTGATCATTGAAAAATCTGTCATTGCAATGCCATATTGTATTTTATGTTCAACTCTCCCGAAGAGATTATAATATGTAGGGTTGCTTTCGAAAATACAGGGAGCGCCTTTGCAATCCTTATTGTTCACAAGAACATTAATTATATACCTCGTGAATGCCGGTTCCGCTCTCGGGACTTTCATGAAAGATAATTGAGGCGGCTGTTCTTCCTGCATCTTAAAATCATCAAGGTGATCAAGGATGTCTTCCTTTGCGTCATTGAGATATATTGTGATTTTCTCATTATCCTGATATTTATTCTTAAGTTCATCAATAAGATGCCCTACAGAAGCAAGGGCTGCATCTTTTTCGAGTTTTCCCATCGCCTCCTTGACCATTTTCTCACCTTCCCGAACTACCCGCACTGCATCATTCAGCTTCTCCTGCAGTGTCCTTCCTATCTCATCGATCTTCTTCCTTGTTTTCTCATCAAGCGCCTCGTACTCCTCCTCTGTCAGAGGTTCTCCGGTCTTTTTTACCGGCACTATTATCAGTCCGCTGACTGTCTTTCGTACTGAAAACCCTTTCTCCTGGGCTTCCTGCTCAAGGCCGGCAAAAAGTTCTCTCTGCTTTTTCTGAGATTCCTCTATGATCTTGTTTTTCTGCTTCTCATACTCCTTGGATTCAAAAACCTTGGGGATCTCGACCTTTAATATCTTGATAACTTCTTCCATGTCTTTCTGGAGCGCTGTCGCCCTTCCTGGCTCGAGAGAGACTGCTATCGGCATATCAGGGTCTTTGAAATTGTATACGTAGCACCAATCTCCCGGCACAGGCTCATTCATGGCCTTCTGGGAAAGAAATGACCTTACTGTAGTCATTTTACCGGTGCCATGTTCGCCGAGAAGGAATATATTAAAACCTGTACTTTCGAGGCTCAAACCAAAATCAAGGGAATGGAGAGCCCTCTCCTGTCCTATGGTCTCCCTGGAGTCCGGCAGATCATTTGTTGTATTGAAAGAAAACATATCAGGGTCGCAAAATTTATAAAGCTGGTCGAAACGCAATTTATCAGGCATGTGTTACCTCCACGTTATCAAAAATATAGTGAATCGACATGAGCTATTGCTCACAAAGGGATACGAAAATAACTCCCCCTCGCCCCCTCTTAACTTAAGAGGGGGTTGGGGGGCGTTATTTAAAATAAATAGAATCATTTTCAGGTCAATGAATTATGCGTTACAAGTATAAAATAAAAACTTGCCGCTTGTCATTTTTAGCAGTTCCCTATCTACTATATTCTGTCTGCTTTTTCAGGCTCTTGGATGGTGTTTTGAGTAAACCTGTTTCATTCTGTCAGTTGTAACCTTGGTATAAATCTGAGTTGTTGATATATCGGAGTGTCCGAGCATTTTTTGCAATGACCTGAGGTCGGCTCCTCCTTCAAGCAGATGGGTTGCAAAGGAATGCCGCATGGTATGCGGAGAAATCTCGATGCCGAGTTTCCTCCCGCATTTTTTTATTGTCTGCCATAAACGCTGCCTCGTCATCGGTTTCCCTCTGTTTGTAACAAAGAGATAAGGAGACCGTTTCTTCTTCAGTATCTCCGGCCTTTGCAGGCTTATATATTTCTTCATTCTTTCGATTGATCTCAGATTGACAGGCACAATCCTTTCCTTTGAGCCCTTCCCT
>VGWX01000119.1 GCA_016873615.1 Nitrospira sp.
TGAATTTCTTTTCAAACAGGATCGATGGTTTTTGTCCTGACTGCAAAAGAAGATATGACCAGAACCCCCTCAGGATACTCGACTGTAAAGTTGATGCATGCATAAAACTGCGGGAAGGCTCTCCCCATGTTACAGATTTTTTGTGTAATGAATGCAAAGAACATTTTGGTATATTTAAATCATATTTGCAGTTGCTTAATATTCCGTATGCGATTAATCCGAACATGGTCAGAGGTCTTGATTATTATACGAGAACAACATTTGAAGTCACCTGCAAACACCTTGGCGCCCAGAATGCAGTGGCTGCAGGCGGGCGGTATGACAGACTTGTTGAGGACTTTGGAGGGCCTGCTACACCGGCAATCGGCTTTGCAATCGGGATGGAGAGGATCACTTCACTTCTGAAGTCATCAGGCGCAGATACGATCCCGGCGCCTTCAGTGTTTATTGCTGCAATAGGTGAAACAGCAGTTAAGGAGTGCCTTGTTATGGCCGATGGGCTCAGAGAAAAGGGGATATGGGCCGAGCTCGGATATGCAGGAAATTCTTTAAAGAGCCAAATGAGAAGGGCAGACAGGTTATCAACCGATTATGTTCTCGTCATAGGCGATGATGAGATAGCATCCGGCAGGCTGAAATGGAAACGCCTTTCAGACGGAAGCCAGGGAGAGATAGCAACCACTGAAGTTTACGACTTCTTCACCCCACCACATCAAGCTTCCTGAGCCTGAGTTCTACCCCCAATTCACCGGCAATCTTCCTGCATTTCTCCATATCAACCCCATCAAGTTCAACAACAGTAATCTGTACATCAGGGATAAATTTCCTGGCCTCTTTAATAAACTCTATGATTCCCTGAAAGGCGTTCCTGAAGGCAGGCTTGCAGATTGTATTGTATGTCTCTTCATCATGGGCATCAAGGCTTATCGAAACGCTGTCAATAAGTCCCTCTAATTCAGGCAGGATATTTCTGCCGTGTATGAGGTTGCCATGGCCGTTCGTATTTATCCTGACCCGTCCGTTATGCTGCTTTATCCATGCTGCAAGATTTTTGATCAGCTCAAGCCGCAGCATTGGCTCACCGTATCCGCAAAAGACTATCTCCTGATATTGTTCCGGATTACCTATGGCTTTCTTAAGCTCTTCCTCTGTTGGCTCACCAGCAAGCCTCAGGTTGTGCCCCTTTACATAATCAGAATAGAACCGTATGCAGAAAGAACATTTATTCGTACACCGGTTTGTAATATTAAGATAAAGGCTATCCCTGATCCTGTAAGCTATCTCTCCTTCTGCCTGCACCTGTCCGATCCTGAAAAGGCGCTTTGCATTGAGCGTTGTAATCCTTGAGATATCCTCAGGGGTAACACCTCTGAGTTCTGCGACCGCTTTTGCTGTATGAATTATATAAGAGGGTTCATTCCTCTTGCCTCTCAAAGGCTCAGGTGTAAGATATGGCGCATCTGTCTCGATCAGGAGATAATCGTCAGGGATTGCCTCAGCAACCTCTTTCAGCTTTTTGGCTTTACTGAATGTTACCGGACCTGCTATTGATATATAAAATCCCATTCCCATTGACTTCTCTGCCATATCCATATCACCTGAAAAGCAGTGGAAAACACCTTTCCCGACGCCCGATTCCCTGACTATATCAAGCGTATCTTTTTTTGCCTCCCTGCTGTGAATGACGACAGGGAGATTAATCTCTTTAGCAAAAAGAAGCTGTTTCAGGAAAACCTCTTGCTGAACCTCACGCGGTGAATGGTCATAGTGATAATCAAGACCGATCTCTCCAATTCCCACCACCTTACCACTTGCCCCTCGCTCCTTACTACTATTTGTCGCCCACTCCTTTATCTGATCAAAGATCTCCTCCGTGAAATCTTTTGCATCATGCGGATGGAAGCCGACGGATGCATAAATGAAATCGTATTTCCGGGAAAGCTCAAGCCCGCCGATATTGCCTTCCAGATCAGAGCCGATCGTGATCATTGCCTCGATGCCGGAATCTCTTGCCCTCTGAATAACCTCTTCTCTATCCTGATCGAATGCATCCATCTCAAGATGGCAATGGGTATCGATAATACCATGAGGCGCGGGGCGTGAATCGTGAGAGGTATTTTCCTTCAACTGATCTTCTTACTCCCGTAGTGAGATTCTCGTGAACTATGTATCCTATTTCAAGGTACTTTTTTACTACCTCTTTTTTGTTAGTGAAGTATAGTGTGTTTTATTAACTACGCAAAATGAGCTACAGGAAGTGAGCGCTTGACAGCAAAACTTTTTTTGTGAAGCTTGATGCGCTCAATTTCATGAAGCGTATCAGCCTCAAGATAGCTTTCTCCACAGTTAAGACAAGTTATAACAGGAACATTTTCAATAACTAAAATTTCTTTTCCTCTGCCATATGTTCTGGCAACCCTGCGGACACGCGTACCTTCTTTTCCACAAATTTCACAAATCATTTGTTTCTCCATTCTTATAGACATATTATGGCACATATACTGTAATGATAACCAACTTACTTGTTGGACTCAATTTTGCGATAACTTCAACTTCTCCACCAGCAACTGATTCTCCGTTAATGCGATACTTCCATTCGGTTGTTTTCCTATCCTTTTGACGCTCTACAATGTTGCCGGCAAGAATACAGTTCTCGACGTCATAAATAGTCAAACAGTCATCGTTCATCTCCTCTTCTGCATGGAGTGTCATCACGTATTCACGTTTGCGTATTTTATCGCGTATCTCTCTTAAAATCCGATCAAACATTTATATTCCCCTGGTTTTCGATTAATTCTTCGATTTCGTCTTCCTGATAAGATTTCAGTTGCGTAAAATTACTCCAAATTAATTATTATAAATTTATTCTATTCCCTGCTAAAATTTCTTTAACAAGTAAATCCTCGTGTGTGGGCTTCCGGATGGTTGCTCGCAAATAGCACACGGGGTTTTGCATTTTTAAGGGAATAACGGATTTTCTTCCACTATCATGAAAAAAGCTATTAATAAACAGCTAATTTATCAATAAGTTATGCCCATCTTTTGCTAATTTATTGCTTTGTTCTCCCTCGTTATCAAATCAAAACCCATTTGGATTTTCTTTTCGAACCGGTGTTTTTAATTGTTCCATCTTTTTTGTACATTTCATGCAGTAGATTATGTATCTTATTCCTCTTCTGCTTTTCCTCTAAAGCATCTGACAGTTTGCCCATCAATAAATCTTTATTCTTCTTTAGCTATGGGTAACTGTCTTATGCGTATACGGGTCTGTTCAAAGACAACTATGCTTCCCTGTTTTAAGGGTTCTTCGATTAAGGATAGATTCTTCAGCAACAGCTCAAGTTGCTTCTCTGGACGTCGATCTAAGCCCCGTCTAAATAAAATTACAGATGGTTTACTTTCTGCTCTCAGAGCCAGAATAGTTCCAAAGTCAGTGTCAGCAGACAGAATAATCCGGTCCTCTGAGGCTGCTCTATTAAAGATTTCTTCGTCGTCAGCCGTCTGCATCTGATAGTCACGAACATGCACTGCATCATGGCCGGCTTTCTGTAAACCTTTAGCGACAAATGGTGACAATGCATTGTCTACAAGAAATTTCATGCGGTTACCAGAGGCAATTCTCTTTCACGCACTGCTTCAGCAGCATATTTCAGAGCCTCACGAATGTCTTCCCGAACCAAATCAGGAAAGTTGCTTATAATATCATTCTCATTCATGCCGTCAGCAACCATGCCTACCACGGCTGCAACAGGTATTCGCAGTCCGCGTATGCATGGGATGCCATCCATTTGCTTTGAATTAACCGTAATCCTTGTAAATTTCATCTTACACCTCCTCGTTTAAACCAACTATTTTTATAATACTCTATTCTACTCAAGAAAGATGCGGGCACCTTCTTAAACTCAACCCATTCGGTTTCCGAGGAAAGGGTTTTCAGTTCATCAAAAAGTTTCTTGAGTTCTTCCTGCGTCAAACTTCTTCCTCACTATCCCGCCCAATGCGGTATTCAGTATCGTAATTAGATTATCCCATTCTCCCGAAAACTATAATATCCTTTCCTCGAAATAATAATATGATCCAAAACCCTGATTCCGAGTATTTTTGCTGATTCGATTAATTGTTCGTGGATTTTGAGGTCGCTGTCACTTGGAGTTAGCTCACCTGATGGATGATTATGCGCAAATATGACAGACGCTGCACGGTCAGTAAGGGCGTCGGCAAAGACTTCACGAGGATGTATCGGACTTTTGTCAAGGAGGCCGATTGTAACAATGCGTTTTTGGATAACTTCATTTGCGCCGTTCAGAGATATGCAGATGAAATGTTCCTGCCGCTTAGCTGCTATGTCGGCAAGAAGCGGCAGGATGTCCCTGGCGCAATCAATTTTTACGGACTCTTTCAGCAAATGACGGCGGGCCAGTTCAAATGCAGAAAGTATTTGAGCGGCCTTGGCAAGGCCCATTCCGGGGACTTTGAGCAGGTGGTCCAAATTCAGACCGTCTTTATGTTCCCTGATGAGAGAGGCAACTTGTCTGGCAATGGTACGAACATCAACGCCCGCAGTGCCCATGCCAAGAATTGCGGTGACAAGTTCCTCATCAGTGAGTGCCGAAGCTCCCTTCTCACGCAGTTTCTCCCGGGGGCGGCTATGCGCGGGCAAGTCTTTAATTGTTTTCATGAAAGCCCTGCTTTTACCATCAGATACGGTCTGCCCAGTAGCGCGGTTCTCGGTGTAAATGCGCGACTGCAACCACAACGATTGTCTCGTCATCTATTCCGTAAATCAACCCATAAGGAAAACGCGCCAACAGGCAACGTCGTAATCCCGGCTCTATCTCCGGACAGGCCAAGGGAAAATACAGCGACCTTCTAACTGTACGATCCAGTTCGTCGAGGAACTCCGTGCCCAGCTCGGCAGCCTGTGAGTTGTACCAGGCGACTGCATCATCAAGTTCCTGCTCAGCAATTGAAAGAAACCGGATTTTCATAAGTTACGATGTTTTTTCATAACATCCTGATACGATACCGAAGGAATACGCCCTGCCTTATAAGCGGTCCATCGTCTGCGTGCCTCATCAGCCCAGACGCGGTCTATCTCCGGGTCAGGTTTGTCGAGGTCAGCAAGGATAGCGTCCACTAACCTCAGTTTTTCCACGTCAGTCAAAGACTTAATCTCCGCTGAAAGCTTTTCGGGTGTCGTTTTCATGTCTATGCCTCCTTCATTTTGCTGCACGTCTATATCAAACACATCGATTGTGAAACCTTTACAAACCCAATTGGTTTTTCGAGTTCTATGAGGATATCAAGGTCGCTCTCAGCACCCTGCTCGCCCCTAACATATGAGCCGAAGATGCCGATCTCTTTCAGGCCATATTGTTCCCTGAATTTTTCTTTGTGACTCTGGAGTAGATCTTTTATCTCTTCAAATGTTTTCATAAGCTACCTCAATGAAAAATTATAACTTATCTGTCAATTTTCTGTTCCCGTTATGGGTTAATTTCCCTCTTCACCATTCCGCCTCATGCGGTATTTGATGTCTTATTTGATAATGATCCATATCTTCGTCGGTGAACCCGTAGTGCTTTGCCAGAACACGGTCAATATACATCTTAAAATTAAACCTTGTTTGTCAATTAGTTAGAATAAAATACTTCTTAATTTGCTACTAAATTACTTCTTATTTACTACTAAAGCCAAAACCCAGCAGGCAATTATTTGACCCCTAATGTTTCTTTTGTAATGCTTATTAGCATGAATGGCTAATAGCCCGCTAATAAAGTGCTAATAGAACCCAATACTTATAAAGCAGACCTCCTCAGCGGGTTCAGTGTCTCCGACCTGAACCTGATAATTCTCCACCAATCAATATTGGTGGTTATCGGTGATATAATAAAAAGGGCTACATAAAAAAGCTATTAATAAACAGCTAATTTATTAATAACTTGAGAGTACCGATTTCTGCATATAAAGTCAATTCAAGCAGCCAATCGTAAAGCTTTAGCCCTCTTAAAATCAATTCTATCGATCAGGAATTTCGTGAAGGTAGCAGTAGCAGGTGAACCTGACA
>VGWX01000120.1 GCA_016873615.1 Nitrospira sp.
CCGATTCATTCCGCGAGCACTGACAACTTGAAACTTCTGAAATTCACCGATGACTATTAGCTGAGGTGTTTATTTACTAATTTGGTCATCTCGAACATAGAGACTTGCTTCTTCCCGTCGAATACCACCAGGAGGTTCTCATCGGCATTGATGTTTCTCCTGTTCTCTGCATCCTGGAGATTATTTTTCTTTATATATTCCCAAAGCTTCTTGGTTATCTCTGTCCTTGGGAGAGGTTCATTCCCCACTATCTTAGCCAGCGCCTCGCTGGGTTTCATAGCCTTCATAAATGCCGAGTTAGGGGCTCCGGCTCTTTTCTTCTTTTCTGCCATCGTTCTCCTCCTTATATTTACGGATTTGGAGTTTTTATTCATGTGTCTCCAAATGGTCGCTCTAAAGTATACACTAATTCGAGATTAAAAATACCCTCTCTATTATTAATAATTGCAAATTTATATTATTCTTCATATAATTTACCGATGAATTTAAAGGAAAATCTTGTCGAAATAATAAAAGAACGATCTTTTCAGTACAGTAGCGAGCCGAAATTTAGACTCACTTCAGGCGCCATGAGCAATTTTTATTTTAATATGAAAAAAACAACCCAGTCTCCGGATGGCTTGTATCTCGTAGGTAAAATTTTTTTTGAAAAAATCAGGGAACTTGGATTATATCCCCATGCTATAGGCGGGCTTACCATGGGAGCCGACCCTATAGCTTATTCTGTTGCATTATATTCCTTTAGTGTTAAAGAGCCTATCCAGGCCTTTGTAATAAGGAAAGAACCTAAAGAGCATGGCCTGAAACTTCCCATAGAAGGGAATGTAACAGCCGGTGATCATGTCATTATCATAGATGATGTCATAACAACCGGAGGCTCTACAATAAAGGCAATTAATATCGCAAAAGAAAATGGTCTTATTATAGATGCAGTCATTGTCCTTGTAGATCGTTGTGAACAAAATGGCAGACAGAATATAGAGGCTTTAGGCTGCCCGGTTTATGATATTTTTACCGTTAATGATTTTATCCCTTTAAAAAAATAGTTCCAATTTTGTTTCTGCTCAACTTTGGCCCGAAACCGGCTGATTTTGGTATTATATCAATTACGCATATTTGCCAAACTTAAAATTATAGAAAGGCTTTTTATTGAAAAGAATAATTCTTATTTTTTTGTCGATATCATTGATTATGGCAGTTTCCTTTCCTGCCCAGTCAATGACCGGGGTTTTACTGAAATTCAGCCAACAGGAAGGTTCAATGCGTATAGTGCTCGAGGCAGAAGAATCCTTTATTCAAAAAATGAAGGTTACTACTTCAGCATCGCATATAAAAGTAGATTTCTCTGAACCATTTCATCTGACATCCCAAAAAGATCTGCCGTTTGAGCTAATACCGGCGGACAGGTCATTAGTGATAAATCTGAAGGAAAAAGCAGATATTAAATTTTTCAGACTCTCTTCTCCTGCAAGGCTTGTATTGGATATCAGAAAACCGGACACCCAGGCATTGGATTCCCAGAAAAAGGCAACCCCGCCTGAAAAGCAGGCATTGTCTCCGGAAAAACAACCTGCGCCGGTTCTTTTAAAGAGTTTTGTTATAGATGCCGGACATGGAGGCTATGATTTCGGAATAGTATTTGGAAATGTCAGCGAGAAGGAAATAACCCTCAGCCTGGCAAAAGACCTGGGGGCGCTCCTTATTAAAAAAGGCGGAAAGGTCTCTCTCGTACGGAGGGTAGACCAGAATGTCTCATTTGCAGACAGGATTAGTCTTGTTAACCAGAAAAGTCCGGATATATTTATCAGTCTGCATTTATCAGTCTCAAAAAATTTTGTTGTTTACGCCCCAAAGATTGAGGAGCAGACCTCAAATGAAACTCTTGATTCTTACAGCGTTGCTGTAAAACAGAAAAAATATCTCGCAAAAAGCAAGGCATTATCTGAAAATATCATAAAAGCGATTAAAGAAGAGTTTAAAGCGGATGTTTTTCATAGAGATATGCCGCTTCCTGTACTGAATTCTGCCGGCGCGCCGTCCGTTCTAATCGAATTTCCTTCACCACAGTTTGTTGCCTATGACCAGCAGATGAAAACAAGGATCATTAATGTAATATTGAATGGAATTGCTGCATATGGACAATAGAAACCTTTTCAGGCAGAGAGCAGAGGGAATGGGGGCAAATGAATAATAAAAAAATAGCCGGGACAATATTGCTTGTTTTGCTCTTTCTTGCCGGCGGGGCAGGCGGATACCTTTATTTTTCAAAGGTCCTTCATAGAGAAAATTCAACTGCCGAAGGAGTTGGCAGCGCCTCAAAGCCAGAAGATATTTTCTCTCTGAGAATGTATTATCCTGTCGGCACTCAACTCCAGATTGAAGAGAGAAAGCTTCCGAGGATGATCGGACAGATGCCGATTGCAGAGGCTACGGTAGAAGAATACCTGAAAGGGCCGATAAACTCTGCTTCGTCACATATACCAAAGAATTCGAAACTGATTGGCCTGTACAAAGGGATAGACAAGATAGTCTATGTTAATCTATCCGATGAATTCAGGAGGAATTTTCAGGGGGATGTCTTTGCTGAATTCCTCCTTCTCAAGGGTTTGTACGAGAGCCTTATTTCAAATGTAGAAGATATTCAGGACGTAAAAATACTCATAGAAGGCAAGGAAGCAGAAACACTCGGAGGGCATCTTTACCTCTTATATCCTTTGAAAGATCTGGTTTCATATGAATATCAGTAAAAAAGACAGGCCAATCGGTGTTTTCGACTCCGGAATAGGAGGACTTACGGTCTTAAAAGAGATTATCAGGGAATTGCCTCATGAAAGCACCATCTATCTTGGTGATACTGCACGGGTGCCTTACGGGATCAGGTCTTCAGAGACAGTAATCCGTTATTCTTTCGAAAATACAAAATTCCTATCCTCCAAAGATATCAAACTCCTTGTCATCGCCTGTAATACAGCGTCATCTGTAAGCCTGGATATTATCAAAAACTCAGTTTCCATACCTGTTATCGGGGTTATAGAACCAGGAGCAAAGGCTGCTGTAAGATCAACAAAAATTAAAAAGATCGGCGTTATCGGAACCGAAGCGACAGTGAAAAGCAATGCATACACAAAGGCAATAAAAGCTATTGATGAAAGCATTGAGGTCCTCAGTCTTGCATGCCCGTTATTCGTCCCCCTCGTAGAAGAGGGATGGACTGAGGGAGACATAGCTGCCATGATTGCCGGACAATACCTTAACGGTTTAAAATCAGAAGGCATAGATACGATTGTACTTGGATGTACTCATTACCCTTTACTGAAAAAGGTGATAACCGAAATTATGGGTAAGGATGTTATACTTATAGATTCAGCAGTTGAGACATCCCTTGAGATTAAGTCAATACTTGAAGTCCTCGGTTTAAACAGGGGACCCGAAACAATTCCTTTCAATAAGTTTTATGTAACTGATTCGACGGAGAGGTTCCTGAAAGTTGGCGAGAATTTCCTCGGACAGAAAATAGAGCAGATCGAAAAAATAGTAGTAGGAGGATAAATGAGACCTGATGGTAGGAAAAATAACGAAATACGGCCTGTAAAAATCCAGAGGAATTTTCTGGAAACTGCTGAAGGTTCAGTGTTGATCTCTATGGGAAATACAAGGGTTATCTGCACTGCTTCTATTGAGGACAGAGTTCCGCCTTTCCTGAAAGATCAGAAAAGGGGCTGGATCACTGCAGAGTATTCCATGCTGCCGAGAGCTACTCATTCAAGAACGATGCGGGAATCCGTTTCCGGGAAGGTCAGCGGCAGGACCCATGAGATACAGAGACTTATCGGCAGGGCACTGAGGTCGGTTGTTGATCTTTCGGGCCTTGGTGAGAGGACGATATGGCTGGACTGTGATGTTCTTCAGGCAGACGGAGGCACAAGGACTGCATCAATAACAGGCGCTTTTCTTTGTCTTTCAGATGCATTGAAATACGCGGTACGAAATGGTCTTATTGAAAAAATACCCCTGAAGGACTACCTTGCTGCCATAAGCGTAGGAGTTGTGAAAGGTGAGCCCTTGATAGATTTGTGTTATTCAGAAGATTACGCAGCAGAGGTGGACATGAATATTGTCATGACAGGGAGTGGAAAGTTTGTAGAAATACAGGGGACTGCTGAGGGAATGCCTTTTTCAAAGTCTTCATTAGACAGTCTCCTGAAGCTTGCTGATGAAGGAATTAATCACCTGATCGGCATTCAAAAACAGTTCATAGAAGGCGAACTGATCAATTTCTAAAAAATACAGACTGTATATGCTACAATAAAATAAACATTTTCAAGCCTTTGCTTGATCCATTTGCAAATTTTAAAAGAAAAGGATAAATGTATTTTAGATACGTGAAGGAGTGAAGAAATTGAACACATATAGGAGTATATTTATATGGTTGCTCATCGGGATCATGATGATTCTGCTTTTTAACCTTCTCGGCACACCCAGGAAGACAGAGAAGGAGATGATATTCTCCGAATTCATGACAAAGCTTGAGGCGGGTGACATCGAAGAGGTTACCATAAAGGGCGACGTTATAAACGGCCAGCTGAAAGACGGCAAGCAGTTCAAAACCTTTGCTGTAGAATATCCGGAACTCGTCAAGATATTAAGGGCCAAGGACGTAAAAATCACTGTAAAGCCTGAAGAACAGAATCCCTGGTACTGGAACCTGTTTTTCTCGTGGGGGCCTATCATCTTCCTTGTCGTTATCTGGATATTCTTCATGCGCCAGATGCAGACAGGCGGTAATAAGGCTTTGTCCTTTGGCAAGGCAAAAGCAAAGATGGTCTCTGAAAAATCCGTGAAGATAACCTTTGCAGATGTTGCCGGCATAGAAGAGGCAAAGGCAGAGGTCCAGGAGATTATTGATTTTCTGAAGGACCCCCAGAAATTTCAGAAACTCGGCGGAAAGATTCCAAAGGGTGTGCTTCTGGTTGGCGCTCCAGGCACCGGCAAGACACTTCTTGCAAGGGCTATCGCAGGTGAGGCTGGTGTGCCTTTCTTCTCGATATCAGGCTCTGATTTTGTTGAAATGTTTGTCGGGGTAGGAGCTTCCAGGGTCAGGGATCTTTTTGATCAGGCAAAGAAAACTTCACCCTGTATTATTTTCATTGATGAAATAGACGCTGTTGGCCGCCACAGGGGAGCAGGCCTGGGCGGCGGACATGATGAACGTGAACAGACCTTAAACCAGCTCCTCGTAGAGATGGACGGGTTTGAAGCTAACCAGGGAGTTATTATCATCGCAGCCACTAACAGGCCGGATGTCCTTGACCCTGCGCTACTCAGGCCGGGAAGATTTGACAGGCAGGTGGTTGTGCCTCAGCCTGATGTGAAGGGCAGGCTTGAGATATTAAAGGTACATACAAAAAATATCCCGCTCGATGAGCATGTTAATCTTGATGAAATTGCCCGAGGCACGCCCGGGTTTTCCGGAGCTGATCTTGAAAACCTTGTCAATGAATCTGCCCTGCTTGCAGCAAGAAAGGGTAAAAGCAAGGTGGAAAGGGCTGACTTCGAATTTGCAAAAGACAAGGTATTGATGGGCGTCGAAAGAAAGAGCATGATCATAAGCGAAGTTGAGAAAAAGAATACGGCTTATCACGAGGCAGGCCATACGCTTGTCGCCAAACTGACCCCGGGCACTGATCCATTACATAAGGTGAGCATCATTCCGAGGGGCAGGGCATTGGGTGTCACACAGCAGCTTCCCATAGACGATAAGTATACATATTCCAAAGATTACCTCTTAAAAGCCCTGGCAATCCTCCTGGGCGGAAGGGCTGCAGAGGAGATAGCATTAAACCATACGACTACCGGCGCCGGCAACGACCTTGAGCGCGCTACAGATCTTGCAAGGAAGATGGTTACTGAATGGGGCATGTCGGACAAACTCGGCCCCCTGACCTTCGGCAAAAAGGTTGAACAGATTTTCCTTGGCCGGGAGATTTCTCAGCACAAGGATTACAGTGAAAAAACAGCAGTTGATATAGATGAAGAGGTTAAGAGAATAGTTCTTGATGCATATG
>VGWX01000121.1 GCA_016873615.1 Nitrospira sp.
TATCGCCTGTTTCAGAAATAATTTTCGGGTTTCCGTAATTGTCATAATTGCTGTAACTGGTCGTATAGGTTTTACCATTTCTTGCAACTGATCTTGTTGTTAGATAGGGAACGTATATATAGTAATCTCTGTGACCGGTCGGCATTACATAATCATCATTGGAGATAGATAATGAATTAGTCCAGTTGTAGTTTATAGTCTCTTCTCCAACAACCTCTTTTGTTTTGGGCAAGCCGATCTTCCACATATTTCCGTCAGGAAGGTAGGTACTTCCATAACCAGAGAACCCATATTTAATAGTTCTGCCGCAAGGATCGCTTATCTGCGTATATTCATTGTTAGTCCCCTGTGAATATGCAAATGTCCATGTGCCGGCAGTGATATCGTGACCGCTAACACTCTTTTGAACGACAGTCCTATACTGAAGATATGACCCCCCCATAATAACCTGTGAAAATCCATAGCTATATCTTATTGCTCCTCCATATGGAGTCTTGACACTCTTTAGCTCAAGGGAATCATAGGTATATTCCCAGGGATTACCCACAGGCAGATTTGCTTTTGTAAGGATAGTATCGTAGAGCGCTGTCAGCGGCTGGTGGGTATAGCTGATACTCACCCCCGGGCCGGAAATTGATGTTAACCGCACAGCCCCGTTAATAGTGCTCGTAGCGAAATCTATTTTTCTCCCATCAGAATCTATAACATAGGAAATAATATTACCCGGAGATTTGTAATAAATATTGATCTCGTTTCCATTTACATCCTGTATTTTAGTAGCATAGTAAACACTGTGCTGAGAATATTTTGGATTAGAAGGGCCATTTTGCCCATAATATATTTTTGTGCCGTTGGTTAACGTTAAAACATAACTGGAGCCTAAATCCAATAACCAGTAATCCTTTGTTATAAATGTTGTTGAGCCACTCTTGGTATAAGCCGCATGCATGGAACCATCGGGCATCTCTACGAAATGTTTATTATTAACATTGTATGATTTAAATAACCTGCCAAAATGAAGTGTCCATCCATAACCAAGCCAGGTGTTTTCTCCTTTACTACAGGAACAAGTACTTCCCATACATGTCCAGCCACTGCAAACATTTTTTGAATTGAAAGTCCTCTGAATCACAAGATCAAGTCCGCCATTACCGGGAAGAGTTAAGTCAACATGACTGAGTGTCAGACCGCCTGTAAAAGGGTCTATATGTTCTTCAGAAATGGAGGAAAGAGTTTCTCTGTGTGGATCGACACCAGGCGCATCGTAAATGTCATCAGCGGCAAAAAGCAGGGAAGGGTTCAAGAGAAGAATAAAAACAGTGACATGAAAAGCAAACCTTAATAATTTACTCATTTGCGTTAATCTCCTTTCATAATTCGATCCCCCTTTTGTAAGGCATATTGATTTTATTTATTTTTTTAATTTACAGCCTATCAATATGCTGTATTGTTATTTTTTATTACCTATGAACTTTTTCAGTTCTTGGGACTGTCTCTTTTACACATGTTAACCTCCGTAAGTTTTGAACAAGGTTTAAACTGCTTTTAGCTTTTATTTTCCCAACCATTACCTGAACTAAATAAAAACCTACAAAATAGATTAAGAAAGACAGAACCTTGAACACATAGTATGGTACATCTTCTAACTGTGCCCTATTCCACCCAGAAAACACAGCCATAATGAAATAACTTGGATATAACAGGAGCATGTCCACCTGATAGATGAAACTGTCAAGCACAATTAATTCATGTGCATAAAGATAATCCGCTGAGAGAATGTATGCAATAACTACTGCGCTCACTATCATACTGTAAATAAATATTTTTATCACAGAAATCACTGACTTTCCCTGTAAAATTTTCTTTCATTAGCTCTCATCTTTTTAACCTTTTAGCCTTTATTTTCCCAAGCACTACTTGAGCAAAATAAAAAACTACAAAGTAGATTAAGAAAGACAGAATCTTGAACACATAGTACGGCACGTCTCCCAATAGGGACCTATTCCATCCGGTCATAACAGCTATGACAAAGATGCTTGGGGTTAACAACTGTTGGTCAATCCTATATGCAATATTGTCGCGAGCAATAAACCCTTGTTCAAAAAGAATGTCCACAACAAGGATGTATGCAATAATTATTGCACTCCCAATTAATGAGATAATTAATGTCTTTTTCATAGATCACTGGCTCTCTCTATAAAACTTCCTTAACATCTCGACAGTCCTTGTTTTTTCCTCAGGGCTGATCTTTAACTCTGCACGTGTGTGAGGAACAAGGTCTTTAACTCTCCATTCCTGCATCCCCTCATGACTCGGCGATGTTGAGTCCATAATTGGATGCATCGCCATACCAAGTGCGAAATATGCTTCGTCAGTTTTCCCTTCCGCCATCAGCCTTTTGTAATCAGCTACCCTATTCTTAATATAGTCTTTCATTAGTCCTTGTGCTTCTTCGGCACTCTGGCCGGGAGCTCTCATCGCATGAAGATATGAATACTTTGATTCTTGGAATTCATCTACGTAACGACTTGCCTCCCTGAATTGTTTTAATGCCTTGTCTGGCAATCGCATTCTCCAGTCTCCCTGAAATGCAGTAATTATAATATCGTTGTGAATCTGCGTTGGCCACTTTCCATTTGCATCTTTATACCTGTAAGGGTTGTTCAGGCCATAAGCATATGAATTCAGTTTTTGTGGATTAACAAGCATTTTATAGTTCGTCTTGCTGTTCCAGGGGTCAACAGGCCCAACCGGGTCAGGTGAAACAAATCTCCCTATTTTCGGATTCATATACCTTGCTCCGAAATAGTATAGCCCTGTCTCTTTGTCTTTTTCCTTTCCAATAAACTTTTCATTATTTTCAATTGTACCTGTAATGGTCTGTTCCTCTCCGAAAGGTTTATAATCTGCCCTCCATACAACTATACCATTTTGATCTGTCATAGCAAGAGGGGTACCTGATGGATCGGTATGGTAGAAAAAAACCTTTTCAGCAGCAAATGTAATTCCGGTCAGTGAAAAGATTGCAATATTTAAAGCAAGGCAGAATCTTATAATATGTTTCATAAAAATTACCTCCATTTAGTCTTCTGTTATCATATCTGTCACTTCCACCACACAGGCAGAATAGGTTTTGCCGTCATAGGTTTTCAATTTAGCGGCAACGATGACGTTATTACTCAAGTCTCCTCCTACATGATCGTTAATATAGGCATTGCTGTAATCTATCGGAATGATCTTGTTATTTTGAGTGGTTATTGTGAAAGTATAGTCTTTGCTGTTCAGATCTGAAACAGTTCCGTAGATTTTAATGAAAATGGCTGATGCAATGCAGCGGTTCTGCTTAAGATCGAGATCTGAAGATTCAATGTTTACTGAAAGATTGTTCATGAAAGCAAATTGAAGGAGAAAATCAACATTCTCCTGCAAAATCTTGGAATAATCTACTGTAAAGGTTTTATTCCCTTTCATGATATTGAAGGTCTTTGCGTTTGTATTCAGATTAAGGACGAGTCCGCTTGAACCCTCTTTATAACCTCTACTCTTTTTAAAATCAAATTGAAAATCGTTCAGAGGGGAAACCTTCAAAGTTGCTGAACAGTTTGCCGAAGAAGAGTCGCTGACTTCAAATTCTTTGAGGTCAAAATCGAGGGCGAACCTGTTGTTCTGGTTTGCAAAAATATTCACAGGTTCATATATATCTAATGAGCAGATACTTCCATCACACTGCAGAGAATTTGTTTGGTTTAATTTATCTTTATATGAGACAAGAGAACATGTCTCAGTTTTGTTGTCGCGGTTCATAAGCTTTATACTTTTATCAAACGCAATGGTTATTCTGTTGTAAATGTTTGATGGGCAATCTGCAGCATTTATAAGCTGAATTATTGATGAAAGGTTAGATATGTCTATTGATACGGGAGTTGTTAATACATCACAGGCGATACCGTTGGATCCTTGTTTAATAAACTGGACTTTGTTAATAGTAGTTATTACCTGCTTGTGATTTGACATGTCATCAGTTGCAAAAAGAATCACACTACCGGAAGTTGATGTCGAATCACCCCCTCCCCCGCCACATGCATATAACATGAAACCAATTAAAAGCATTCCTGCAATGACTGCTTGTCTCATAGTTTTTCTCCTCAGGGGAACAAAATTGACATAACATTAGCAAATGCTAAATATTATGTCAATAAAAGATTTAAGTGGGAAAATGTCAAAAGGGAGTAAGCGGGATAAAGAGAAGAAAATAATAACGTTGATTCCAAATGGGACATAGCATTGAAATAAAGGACACGAATTGACAATAATATGTCATGCCACGTTAAGCAAGATCAGATGTTGCCGGAGGGCTTCATCATATTATATAAGAGGATGCAGTAAAGTAATAGCTGTTAACAACGCTACAACAATTCATTTTTTATAATTTTTTATGGAATGGGATTTTACGCCTGAAGATATCAGAAGTGGCAAGGCAGACTATTCTGTCTTAGAATTTAAGGAAGACCTGCTTGATGAGATCCACGTAAACCTTGAAGAATTTCGTGGGAATGAAGAGACAAAAAAGTTCTATTCTTTTCTGACAGTGATGCTTTGCACATCCCTTGCTTTCGGGAAGTCCATTGATAGTTTTGTAATCTCCGTCAAAAAATACTTCCCCAGTAAGGAACTCCAGAAATTTCTATCAGGTGATAGGGAACTTCTTGAGGAAATCAAGGAAAATAACAAAGAAAATATTGAGATGCTGCGGGCTGTAATCCACAGAAGAATAGAGGATGATGTGGACAAGGGAGTGCCAAAAGACAATATTGCAAAAACTATCACTACGGAATTACTTACGTTTTAAAGGGATGACATTCTTTTTACTTTTCTTGCTTTTAGGGTAATCCCAGTTTTTAGTGTCGGCATAAACTGTACAGACATTTTTCTTCTCGCAGTGTGGGCAATCCCCTTCACACCAGTCATCAACATAACTAAAACCCAATTCAGAAAAGATCTTACTGAACTGTTTAGGACATGCATGTATTCTCCGAACTTCTCAACTTTCTCCTCAAAGGATAATTTCTTCTCAGGGGGTCTGATGGGGATGACTTTTTTCATGCCTTTGAATGGGTCTGATTTTCCGGGTTTCTTCGGTTTCACTGCCTACTCTCTCTCAATCTTCAGCCTTTCCCACATCCAGGATATATCATAAAAGGGTTTCCCATGCTTTTTGTTATGTTCCTCTGAGTTTTCAATGGACTTCAGCAACTCAATAACTTTCTTTCTGCCATCCTCTGTCTTTACGGCTTGCATAGGGGTTTTACCGTTGAGGGCAGGGATTTTCTCTCCTAACCATTTTTCGGAATGTTTTTGCATGAACTGGACATAGACTTGTTGTTGAATATCCATCGGGAGTTCATTTGCAGGTACATCAGTGGAACTCTCTTTGTAGGATTTCATTGCTTCAATCGGGTCCTGGAATGTGTCAATCTTATGAACAACGGCATCTGATAAAGCCTTAAGGATGAGCTTCTTTCCCTTTTCAAGTCTTTGCTTGGAAGGACATTCAAAAATCAGTTTATCCTGTTTTATCTCCACTCTGCCAAGAACTATGGCATCACCATCATTATCCCTCTTGTCGTACCAAATATAATCATCCTCATCTTGATTTTGCTCAAACCCCTTGATCTTTGCCAATCCTGTCCGCACTGCATCTTTGTCCTTTATCTCAAATAAAGCCTTGGAAAACAGCATGGGTTCACCACTTGAGGTATGGAGGTTTAATGGCGGAGGTGGATTCTGGATAGGAAAATACCAATGGAAGTTGAATATATCACCTGATTCCTTTAGGAAGATGTCCATCGTGCCATCAGGGAATTCCTCTTGATATTCCCTATACTCATCTATGATGTCATCAAGTATATTTTGTTTCATCCTGATGCTATAGGGGAAGACAGACCCGCTCATGATGTACTGACCATCAACAAGCAACAGTCTTGCTGCAAAAATATCCCATTTCCTCACGCTTCTGGTAG
>VGWX01000122.1 GCA_016873615.1 Nitrospira sp.
GTGAGATCCTTTATGTACCTCATGGTTTTGATCCCAAGAATACAATAGACCATATCCCCTATAATGGAAAGCTTGTCCTGGCTTACCTGAGTAACATCGTCCCATTTAAAGGGGCAGACGTCATACTGAAAGAATTGAGATTTGTCAACAGGAGGCAGGACCTGAAGATTCTCTTCTACGGTAAAGTATTGGATGATATTTACCAAAAGGAAATTCAGACACTTGCAAAGGCATATACTGATGCCGACATATCATTTATGGGGCCGTATTCAGGAAAGGATCAACTGGCGAAAATACTGGCAAATGTCCATTTTGTCGTATTCCCCTCTGTATGGGAAGAAAACCACCCTTTAGTAATAGGGGAGGCTCTGCAATACGGGATTCCGGTTATCAGCACCTCCCTCGGCGGAGCGCCTGAGACTATTCAGGACGGGAAAAACGGATTTGTTTTCGACCCTTACAAAGATGGCGAATTTGCAGAAATTATTAATACACTTCAGGAGAATCCTGAACTGATCCAGCAGGCAACAAAAGGCGCTGGGGAGACCAGGCTTGAATTAATTGATGAACATATTGATAAAATAGAAAGCCTGTATGAAAGAATACCGTGATTTTTTGCAGATAGTATATATAGTATTGTAATATTTAAAACAAAAACCTATGAGAGAAGAAAATCCTTTAGTATCCATAATTGTCAGGACTAAAGACCGGCCAAAGCTGTTAATGAGGGCGTTGCAGAGCATTGCCGGCCAGACATACTCGCCTGTTGAAGTTGTGCTTGTGAATGACGGCGGCAGTGATCTTAATGTTCCGGAGATCAAAAGCATTCTCGGTGATATCACCCTTAACTATATAAGGCTTGCGTATAACACCGGCAGGGCAAATGCTGCCAATGTCGGTATTGACAACTCAAGCGGCGAGTATATAGGTTTCCTGGACGACGATGACGAGTATTATCCTGAACATCTTTCTACGCTCTTGTCTTTTCTGAAAAATAATACAGGCTTTTCAGGTGTATATACAGACAGTGAGATATTTATCAGAGAGTATGACGACGATGGAAATATTGTCAGTGAACATAACGACGGTGTCTTCAGGTCCTGGGATTTTTCTTATGAAACATTGCTTTTTGAAAACTATATCCCATTGATCTGTACCGTGGTGAAAAAGGAGGTCCTATCTGCAATAGGTGGTTTTGATAATTCACTTGGTATGTTTGAAGACTGGGATCTGTTTATAAGGGCTTCCTGGAAAAAACCATTCCGGCATATCAGCGAAGTGACAACAAAATATATTCAATGGAGCAAGGTGCACCAAATAGCCTTCATTAATTCGCCGAAGGCTCCTGAGTGCTATCTGCAGGTCCTGTCCAAACATTCAGGCAAAATTACTCCGGAGGTAGTATACCGGTATTTTCTGATCAAGCAGGAAGAGATCACTTTGATAAAAGACAGGCTGCAGGCAAGTGATTTATCAAAAAAAATATTGCTGTCTCAGAATATGGATTTGGAAAACCTGCTCAGAAAGACTCATGCCAAAACAGACGAATTCACGCGAAAACTGGATGAGGCAGAGTGGCAAAAAGAGGAATTAAGAGACATGCTGCGTGAGTCAGAAGAGGAAAAGGAGGGATTCCGTGAGAGACTGAAAGAGGTTGAGACCGGCAATGAATGGTTGAGAGGCAAGCTGAACGTCTCTAAGACAGAAAATAAAGAACTGCGGGATAAAACAAAAGAGATGCAGGCGCTCATAAAGGAATTGAGTTCAAAGAACATTCATATAGAGTGCCAATTGAGTCAAATGCAGGAATTGAAGGAAAAATTAAAACAAGAACAAGCACAACTGCAGGATAGCAGGGAACATGTCAAGGGATTGGAAGAGGCTCTGTTTGACAACAGGGAACATGTCAAGGGATTGGAAGAGGCTCTGTTTGACAACAGGGAACATGTCAAGGGATTGGAAGAGGCTCTGTTTGACAACAGGGAACATGTCAAGGGATTGGAAGAGGCTCTGTTTGACAACAGGGAACATGTCAAGGGATTGGAAGAGGCTCTGTTTGACAACAGGGAACATGTCAAGGGATTAGAAGAGGCTCTGTTTTACAGCAGGGAACATGTCAAGGGATTAGAAGAGGCTCTGTTTTACAGCAGGGAACATGTCAAAGGATTAGAAAACGCATTGCAGGAGAAACAGGAGGAGGTCAGGGCGCTGGAAGGAGCGCTGAAGGAGAGCCTGACAGAAATTCAGAACAGCAAGAGACAGTTGCTCGTAAAGCAGGATCAGATGAACCGTCTCAAAGAGGAACTGCTCCAGAAAACATTATATATTGAAGAGGTACAGACAGGTATAGGCTGGAAGATACTGGTGAATTATCGCAAGAATGTCAGAAACAAGCTGGCGCCTGTGGGGACAAAGCGCAGGATCGCTTATGACAAATTGCTAAAACGGATCAGGTTCAGGGGAAGAGTACATCCTGAGCATCTTGCAGAGGATCTCAAATCCGGAGCATTCATAAAACAGGAACAGTTCATTGTCCCTGTAATCTCTGATAATACTGTTGAAGCTATCAATATAAAAGTATCAGTTATCATACCAACAAAGAATGCAGGTCAGGATTTCTATCATGTCATTGAAGGCATCAGAAAACAGAAAGGCATAAAGGATATCGAACTGGTTATTGTTGACTCAGGTTCAAAAGATGATACCCTTAATATTTCAAAACGGTATGGCGCAAAAATACTTTCTATAGGGCCGTCAGAATTCTGCCATGGAAGGACAAGGAACTATGGCGCTCAATCTGCAACAGGTGATTACCTTGTTTTCCTGTCCCAGGACGCAATCCCTGCCGGAGACACCTGTTTCTTCGACATGGTCCGTGGTATGAACAATGATCCGGATATTGCAGCTGTTTCTGCAAGGCAGG
Source organism: Nitrospira sp. (assembly GCA_016873615.1). Lineage (GTDB taxonomy): Bacteria > Nitrospirota > Thermodesulfovibrionia > Thermodesulfovibrionales > SM23-35 > VGWX01. The sequence continues at coordinate 2,924 of VGWX01000122.1, forward strand.
TGCCGAGAAGTGATGCGGACTTATTTGCATGCTGGCAGATATGGAACCATTATGAGAAATTCCTCAGGTATAAGGAAGATACGGTCATATCTGTCGACCGTAAGACATTTGATTCATTGCTCCCTTCTGACAAGAGAAGGGTTGCCCAGCTTGATAACATATTTTCATGCATCAGGAGCGATGTCTTCAATAAGTTCAGGTTCAACGATCTGAAATATGCGGAAGATCTTGACCTCGGTCTCAGACTGATAAAAAAAGGTTTCAAAATAGGTTTTCTCTCGTCTGTCGGCGCGATACATTCCCATAACAGGGAACCGTTATATTATTTCAAGAGAAGCTTCGTAGACAGAAAATCGTTAATCCATCTTTTGGGAGACGAACCGTTCAACTGGTTTGAAGCAGGCATCGGTTCTTTCTCTGAAATGATTCAATATGTCATGTCCGTATATAGGACAATTAACAATACCATAGGATATATTGCGCAGAGTGAAACTACATATACATCTCATTTAAGCCTTTTCAATTTATTCCGGCAGATCATTCGCACGTGCCCTTCGGGAACTAACGGGACAGGAAGCAAGAACAGTATGCACTCGGTTATGGATGAACTGCTTGAGTTGACAGGAGGAGATGAAGCTGAAATTTCAGTGCATAACGATGTATTATTGCAGCAATTCATGTCAGCTCTTGAGGTTTTTGAAGAGTATGTAACCCCTTATGAAAACGTTCATGAAACGATTGACGATATCGTATCCGCATTACATAAACTGTGTGCTGTGGTGATAGGTTCCGGTATTGGCGACTATGCTGCATTCCATGAGGTCAGGAATGGAAAGGGCCTGAAATATAAACTGGAGAGTATTTTCGGGGAAGGGGTATGAAGATACTCTTTGTTGTCCATGATTTTTTCCCGAAATTCTTTGGCGGGACCGAGCGTTATGTCCTGAATATGGCAAAACAGATGCAGAGGATGGGAAACAATGTAAAAGTCTTCACATACGGCGTTGCCGACCCTCCTGATGCATTCTCTAAACAGAATGCTATATTGCACAGGACCTATGTATTTGAAGGCATCCCGGTTATCTGTATCAGGCATAAGGAGATCCCGCCTGATCAGGGCTACAGGATATCCGATGACATGTTAGAAGACGTTGCGGCTATTCTGAAGACTGAAAAACCCGATGTGATTCATGTGGCACATCCGATGCGTTTATCTGCTGTTATAAGCGCAGCAAAAATGATCGGTATCCCTGTAGTGTTAACCATTACCGACTTCTGGCTTCTCTGTGTCAGGGGCAGATTTTTCAAGCCTGATTATTCGCTCTGTAATTCCCCTGAAGACGGTCAGAAATGCAAGCTCCAGTGTTATGTCGACGACTCGATTTTTGAAAGGAATAATAAAGCGAAACAGCTTTTTGAATCGGTTGACATGAGAATCGCTCCATCGCGGTTCCTGATAGAAATATTCAAAGCGAATAAATGGGACAATCCCATACAGCATATAAACCACGGAGTTGATTATAAGTATGTAGCGCCATCTCAGAGAGTGAAGAGACCCGGGGAACCTATAATATTTTCATACATGGGGGTTGTAAGCAGATTCAAAGGCATTGATCTTTTGATAGATTCTTTCAAAAAAGTAAAGTCTTCAAATATCAGACTGCATATATACGGCAATTGTGTCGGAGATGATGGGACCATTGACCTCTTGCGGGAGGCAGAAACAGAAGATATCAGAATCAGGAGCATGGGGCAGTTTAATCATGATGAACTCCCGGGTATCCTGAACCAGGTTGATATAGTTATCACTCCATCTACAACCCTCGAAAGCTATGGTCTTGTCGTTATAGAGAGTTTAGCATATAGTGTGCCTGTGATTGCTTCGAACATTGTGGGTAGTGCTTATGAATTTATTCAGAATGGTATGAACGGGATGATTTTTTCCATAAATAATCCTGAAGAACTTGTTGAGAACATCAAAAAAATCAGTGAACAACCCTATGTTATTGATATGATGAAATCGAACATAACTCCTCCACCCCGTCTCGAAGAAGAAGTGTTCATTGTACAAAAGATTTATAAGTCTTTAGTGCAATGATTGAGATATTTAGACAATCGTTCTTAATCCTCTGTGAGCAAAGATAGTGAATGAAGATTCAGAAAAAGTAGCCAAGTTTTGGGGCGATAGAGCCAAAATTAAAGAGAGCGTGGCAGAATGTCATTGGACCGACTCGCAATTAATTCAGAGATATTATATCCATCCCACAATTTCAGGAAATTCCGATAGCAATTGGTTCATGTGGGTTAAGGATAAATATTTTTCAGTACCAGCAGAAAAGGCTTTGAGTCTTGGTTGCGGAGATGGATGCCTTGAGAGACATGGTGCTTTCATTGATGTTTTTATGGAATGTGATGCATTCGACATATCTCCACAAGCAATAGATATTGCTAAAAGTAAAGCAAAGGAAATGGGCATATTACAAAGAATCAATTATGATGTTTGCGATATCAATAAAATTATATTGACAAAAAAACATTATGATGTAATTTTTTGCGCAATGTCTTTACATCATATTGAAAATCTGGAACAGATTTTATATGAAATTAAAAACGCTTTAAAGGATGAAGGTCTTTTTATCATTAATGAGTATGTTGGACCTAACCGTTTTCAATGGACTAAGAGGCAAATAGAGATTGCAAATGAGGTGTTTAGTTTGTTGCCTGACAAATATAGGCTTGATCCGACAACAAACGAGATCAAAAATATTATACAGAGGTTTACAATAGAGCATATGCTTGAGACAGACCCCTCCGAAGCAGTAAGATCGGCTGATATTATACCGCTTATTAAAGAGAGGTTTGA
>VGWX01000123.1 GCA_016873615.1 Nitrospira sp.
CCCTGGCAATCTGAAGTCTCTTATTTATCCTTCGTGAAGGCGGTTTCTGTCTCAATTTATTTACGAGATCCTCGATATCGAGCTCTTTCAAGAGTCCGTATATTACGGTTCCGCCGGTATCTGCCGTGAAATTCTTTTTTTCTCTGGCTTCAAGGTACTCCTTTAGTGAAATGATTTCGCCGTCTTTGTGCCTCGTTTCGCCGGGTTTCATCACGATAAACGCCAGGCAGTTGATGACATTTCTGAGTTTCTTTGGAGGGATTACCAGAAGCGTAGCTATGATGCTTCTGTACCATATATGAACTACCGGATATGCCAGTCTGATATATCCGAAGCGGTTTTTTTTAGCCCTCTCGCTTATTACTTCATAATCACATTTCTCGCACTTAATCTGTCTTTCTCTGTACTTTTTGTAAAATGTCCCGCAGATGCACGTGCCCGGCTCCATCGTTCCAAAAATTCTCGGACAGAACAGACCCGCCAGGACCGGCTTTCCATTTGACTCCAGTGTCTTTGCGTACTTTACTTCTCCCTTTGCTCGCCATATTATCTGATCAGGATCGAGAAGTCCTATTCTTATCGCGCCTATGTCTTCTATATTCATGATAATATCAGCGGATTATGTGTCATAAACCCCCTTTCCCCTGATAACTATCTTCCTGTTGATTTCCGGAGGAACGATATACACAGGTTCCCCATCAATTGAGATAAAGTTGGTTTGCAGGAACCCTCTGGAGCAGAATTCTTTTATATAAGTAAAAACGACCTTATGCGTCAGGGGAATGTCTTCGTCCGCCTGAACACTGCCTTTTCTCTGTTTTCTTTTTATAAGATTCCTTTTCACCTCATCCCTAACAGCGGATTTGAACGCTCTCAGGAACGATTCCATGCGGGTTTTGCTGTCGTTGCATATAATAATTGTCCTTCTTTTGGATTTCAGGACCTTGTCAACCATATAGGAAGGCGAAATCGTGTTATTGTCGATTTCCAGGTTGTATCTCTTCACTATCTGTTCCGATCCGATATCAAGAGTGAGCCTCACAAGGAGATCGGGGAGATTTTCCCTGGACTTGTACTTTGATGCCATTCTTTTCAGGTTCAGCTCATCCACCATGCCGAAGCTGTAGCCGACTCTTGCGGCTTCTTTCTTTATCGCCCGGACGACTTCACGGACCATTTCATCGTGCTTTATAAAAGGAGGGCCTGGCAGGCATGCTCTTATCCAGTTGTGATCGTATCCCCTTTCCACGAGAACGGCTATTGAAAGGACGGTAAGCGCATAGAGTGCAAAAGGGACGTTGCTTCTCATTACCCTTTCTCTTTCTTCTTTTCCATACCCTTCCTTTCCCACTCTTATTCCCTCATTTTTTTTTGCGTAGACCCTCGACCGGACATAATCATCCTTCTTTAACAGAGACAGTCTTTTCTGCAGGGCATTTGGACTGACATCCGTTTTATAGACATCCCTCAGCATTTTTTTTATGTCCGCGAGATCCGATGCCCCACTCGACAGGACTTTGAAAATATTGATGTCTCTGTCGGTGATGATTACCGTTTCGGGTCCCCGCTATCGAGATGCGCTTTCAGGCATGGAATCTTTGGCAAGTTCCTCAATCCTCCGGAAAAAGTGATTTACGGCCGAGTGTATCTTGCCCAGACCTTCATCAGAGGGGAGGGCGTCTTTCAGCAGGGTAATCCTTAGCACGAGCCTGCCTTCTGTCTCCCTGAATATGTCATCAAGCGAATATGCATCGGGTGATTCACTTTTGTTCTTTTCGGTATTTCTGCCCTCAATCTTTCTCAGTAATTTCTCCACGGCAATAACGAGCCCTTTTTCCTTGGTTCTCCTGATAAATCGTTCGAACTCTCTCTTGTCCGATTTCCGGCATCTTCTCAGTTCGGTAATAATGGCGGCTGTATCCTGCAGGTTCTTCCTGTTTAAAGAAGACTGTTTCTTTTCCACGACTGCAAATACTTCCGGTACGCTGGAAATCTCCGTATGCATTTTCAGATATTGTTCCACGCTCCTTCTTGTAACTCCGAGAACATGAGCGACTTCCTCGTTGCTGCCGTATTCTTCTTTCAATCCGACGATGGACAGCATGGTTTCAAAGTAGGTCAGGTCTTCCCTTTGCAGATTCTCAAGGAGGGCAAGCTTTTTCACTTCTCTGTCACTTTTCTCCTTTATGACTGCCGGGATCGTTTCGAGCCCTGCAATTTTTGAAGCCCTCAATCTCCGTTCTCCAACGATCAGTTCAAAGAGAAATGGTGAGTTTTCTTCTTCGATCTTCCTTACCGTTACCGGCTGCTGCACGCCGTCTTCTTTTATCGTTTCGGCAAGACTCGCCAGGGACTCTTCTCTGAAGTACTTCCTTGGCTGGAAACGGTTGGCCATTATTTTGTCCACGGGTATCTGTACGATCTCCTCTTTTTTGATGTCTCCCAGCAATTTGTCCGCAGCCGCGTCCAGACATTTTCTGCTGTCGTATCTCTCGGTTGATTTTGCTTCCTTATCTGTGTCTCCTGTCATTTCGGGCTCCTCCTTTCTTGGTTACCTGATACAAGAGTATTACCGGGATATTTACGTGATGAATTCGCCTCCGGACAATGCGAAATCATTTCGCATTCCGTATTCCCTCCCGCACCCGGGTTTACCTCGCCGTAAGAATCCCTGTAAGAAACCTCGTAAGGAACGTCGTAAGAAACCACGTAAGGCTTCATGCTCCATTAAGCCGATTAATCCATGAATATCAGCAGGTTAGATAAAAAAACGAATGCCGAATATATACCCGTTTTTAATAAGTGTGTTTGCTCCTTAATTTTTGAGCACTCCGGGACATCAGTCAAAGCGGTCTCTTCTGACCATAACATCCTGATTTTGCTGTGTTTCGCAGACTTGTGACGGTCCTGCAGCTATTTTGTTCTTTTGAATAGGATAGAACTGCGATAGGAATGCTGAAATATGCCATTATATCAAGCAGTTATAGCCTGACTGTCTTGACCGTAAAGGCTGTTTTCATTATAATTAAGGTAATTTTCACATCTTATCCTGCATAGAAGTATCCGGAGAGGCCTCAGAAGCCGATAACTTGAGACAAGTTTTTCGAATCCCGCCTGAAATGGCTTACAGCAACAAGTCCCCAATATCCCACATCCTGTTTTCTCTCTTCCTTTAGAGGCAAAAGAATCCGCCCCGATTTGCCGCTTCGCAGAGTATCCTTGCCTTAAAACACAAAATGTCGGTGTCCTGTTGTTTCAAAAGCAACAAATTCAGGCATTCCCGTCGAGAAGATACAAGGCAGTTTATTTTTTCTGTCGCTCGCTGTTTCGTCGTCTTTCTTGCCACAGAAAGTCAATGTGAAGAACAATTGGTCTTCCACACTTTTCCCGTCTTTCAGCGGCAGCCGAACCTCCCTGTCCGAATTCCAGTTAATCCTTCCTTTAATCATTCAGGAACATGAAACGGTCTGCACATGGACTAACCGTTTCGCGTTTTCTCCACAGTCAGTTCTAAGCTCTGACACTAAATAAAAAGCGATGAGCAGCCATGAAATCTTTCCGCTTATTCCAGGCGGAACAAATTCAAAGATTGAGGTGACCGTCATGAAAACAGCAACATCCGTACTCACGAAATTCTTCGGAGGTATCAACATCAACAGGCCAGTGAGTGTAAATGTGAATTCGGCGAATCTTGTTCAATTCTTTCCACACGGAATCCCGGTTTATACCGTCATGGGGGGCCTGCACTTTTCTTTCAGAAAAGACGGCAATAACGTCCTTACTACTGTCAGAAAAGTCCTTTCCGCTTAAACGCCGCAAAGAGCAGCATACTGTTCCTTTCTGCCTGATCTCGACCCATATATTACCTTCAGTTACCTTCCTTCTTTTTTCAGAAAAATCATTTTCTGCCTGTTGCAAGTCTGAGTCTTTTTTTAAGGGGCATTGCGAAAGTAGCCATCCGGCGAATAATCGCAATGTCCTTTTTCTTTTTTGGAGGTGTCTCATGTCAGTCAAGAATTTGCTCGGTTTCATTAAGGTTCAGAAGGGGGAGAGAGTTTACAGCTTAAGCAGCGTCGACGATGTCGTGAAGATGCTGTTTAACCGGAAACGCAATGAGCCCTCCCTAAATGTGGTTGAAATTCCCGACGAACTGCTCAAAGAATCGGTGAATGAATAAACGTTTTCCAGGGAAAGATCATTCACACGCGGTTTATCTTCAGGTATCCGTCAGTTTCAAACAAGTAGCCTTTGGTGAAAGTTACAGAGATATAACTACAAGGAGGTCTGTTTATGTCGAAAGTTGAAGCTATCGAATCAATCATCAAAGAGAATATGCCTCATGTCTCAGCCGCCACAGCGAAAGCCATTGCGGAGATCGTTGTCGATCCGGAAACTATAGACACATATCGTTTATGAAGAGTCGCTATATCGGGGATTGACAGGTGCACTGCAATGCATTACAATGAAGTATAATAAGTGTAAGGAGGGTAGATAATATGAACTCCCAAATGACGGTCAGATTGACTGATGCCCTTGAAAAAGACATCTCTATGCTCGCCAGAAAACTTCGCTTAAAGCGGGCGGATATCGTAAGAATGGCATTAGAGAAATTTGTTAAAGAAGCTGATGTGGATGATGAGAGTAGCCCTTACGATAGGGTAAAGAACCTTCTTGGAAGTGTTTCGAGTGGTATCCCAGACCTTGGGGAGTCACACAGAGAGCACCTTTTGAGGAAATTCAAGCACTATGCGTAAAATGCTGCTTGATAGCGGCGTATTTGTGGCGTTGATAGACAAAAGTGAAAGGAATCACGAGCGTTGCGTTATCTTTTTGAGAGAGTTTAAAGGCAGGCTTTTCACTACGGAGGCGGTAATTACAGAGAGCATCTATCTGCTTGGACCATCGATAAAAGCCCAGCTGGCCTGCATTGACTTTATCTTGAAAGGAGGGGCAACTCTTATACCTCAATCAGCAGAAAGTTTATCGCGCGCATCTACACTCATGGCAAAGTATGAAGACATCCCCATGGATTTTGCAGATGCTACTCTCGTGTCCCTCGCTGAAGAACTTGATGAAGCCGATATACTCACTCTTGATCGCAGAGGTTTTGGCACTTACCGTATGCGTAGTAAGGCAGCATTCAAAATATGGCCGGCTTAGGTGGAAGTTTTTACTGAAATAAGCTGCCTTACCTTTTAAAATCCTGCAACGGGATTGCTACCGGCGCATGGCATCACAGGATCCTATCCATCTTACCGACGTCCATTAACGCAAGCTATCGGAGGCGCTGAGCAGGCGAAGTCTTCTACGCTTTCTTCAAAGAAAGACGACCCTAACTTACCTGACAATTCGATCTTTAACTCATAAAACTCAGTAGAGCATAGTAACAGCCGGTCTTGCACAGAACAATTAGTACGTTCCACTCTATACTTTCTACTGTCTAACTCAAGGGGATGTGCCTGCCATCTAAAGTCAGATTAGGCGACAGGACTTTCTCCGACCTCACACTGTCAGTTCCAAATAACGCCTCACCAAAAACAATGTAGCAGAATTTCCTTAACGCTTCTGTCTGTTGCTGCTAATTGTAAGAACACCCCATTTAAAAAACCCAGTAAATATAACAGGAGGATTTAAAACTATGGAAACTGTTGTCACATTACCCCCGAAACCGGTAGTACCGTTTGAGCAGGCAAGCGTGAAGGTTTTCACTTTTCCCTGCGGCTGCGAAACCATGAAGTGCATGGAAAAGAACGACTGCACCTCAGGCCACAGTTGTAAAGTA
>VGWX01000124.1 GCA_016873615.1 Nitrospira sp.
CAGCCTGTATGAGAAAGTTATTGGTCATTCTCAATTCAATAATGAAAAATCGAATCCCGTGGCAAGCTGATTATTCAACTTGCCCAACACCACCAATCCCTTGACAAAAATCACAGTTGCTCAAGGGGGAGGGAATATGTATATAACCCCGAAGCAGAGCTTCGAGGAATTCGTTGATTAAAAAAGAACTATGATTAAAGCGTCAGGTAGGCCTTTGGATTAAGGTCGAGCCCTGCGACATTTCCTGCCATGAGATGATGGTATCCTGCTGCTGCGATCATTGCAGCATTATCCGTGCATAATGAAACCGACGGGATAAAAACCGACAGATCTTTTTCATCCCGCATTTTTATCATCCGCCTGCGCAGTTCACTGTTGGCAGCTACACCCCCGCTGAGTGTGACACTTTTAATGCGTTCTTTTTTCAATGCCCACTCGGTTTTTCTCACAAGCACATCAACGACTGCTGACTGAAAGGAAGCTGCGATATCCTCAAATCCCCCCTTACCCCCCTTTTCTTTCGCCTCAGCGAATCCGCCTGAGTGCGGAAAAGGGGGGATGGGGGGATTACTTTTCACATAATTCAGCACCGCTGTCTTCAAACCACTGAAGCTGAAGTCAAGGGACTCAGGCAGATAGGCCCTTGGGAAATCTATCGCTTTTGGATTACCATTCCCGGCAAGCCTGTCGATCACCGGTCCTCCGGGATATCCGAGCCCCAGCAGTTTCGATACCTTGTCATATGCTTCACCCGCAGCATCATCCCTTGTCTTTCCGAGTTCTTTGTATCTGCCGAATCTGTCAACCCTGTAAAGACATGTGTGTCCGCCTGAAACGATTAACGCAATAAACGGGAAAGCCGGCACTGGTCGTTCAAAAAATGAAGAGAACATATGGCCCTCAAGATGATTGACTGCGATCAGTGGAATTCCTCTTGAATAGCCAATGGCCTTTGCAAAAGAACAGCCTACCAGCAAAGAACCAATAAGGCCCGGACCATGACATACGGCAATTCCGGAAAGGTCTTCAAATTCAACTCCTGCTGTTTTCAATGCCTCATCAACAACAGGCCAGATCATTTCTATATGCCGGCGGGATGCAAGCTCAGGGACGATGCCTCCATATTTTTTATGTATCTCTGTCTGACTGGAGATAATATTGGAGATTATTCTTATGCCGTCTTCAACTACAGAGGCAGATGTGTCGTCACAGGATGTGTCTATGCCGAGTATGAGCATTGGTTATTTTGCTCCGTTAAGATGTTTCATATCAATCACCCTGTTGACCTTTTGTCATTACCACCTTATACAATATTTCGCTGAGTTCCATCATCTTGAAAGGCTTGGCAACCCTATCGGCAAACCCATATTCTCTGAAATCAGCAAGTACCGGATCGTTTGAATATCCGCTTGAGACGATTCCTTTTACATGGGGATCGATTTTCAGGAGGTTTTCTATTGTTTCCTTACCTCCCTTGCCGCCGGGTATGGTCAAGTCTATAAGGACTGCATCGTATGGCTCTCCGGATTCCATGGCTTTTTGATATAATAAAATCGCCTCACTCCCGTCACTGCAAAACTCAGATGTGTATCCCATGTGTTTCAACATCCTTCCGGCAGTCTGCCTTACGACCTCTTCGTCATCCATGATCAGAATCTTTCCTTTGCCAAACAGTATAGTTTCTTTTTCGCTGCTCCTTGTCCGGGAAATCTCTTTTTCAGAAACCGGGAGATACAGGGAAAAGGCAGTGCCAATTCCCAATGTCGATTCCACTGCAATGTATCCACCGTGATTCCTGATTATTGAATAGACAGTCGCAAGGCCAAGTCCGCTCCCCTTCTGCTTTGTTGAAAAATATGGATCAAAAATTTTCTGCAGATGTTCTCTGGGAATGCCCGCGCCCTGATCCTCAATGGTTATTTTGACGTATCTTCCCTTGTTCAAGGGCAACATATCATCCTGACTGATTGTGACATTTTCGGCTGATATGCTTATGACTCCTCCTTGGGGCATAGCCTGGTCAGCGTTAATGATTAAATTGTTGATGACCTGAACCATCTGTCCTTCATCAACTTCAAGAGGCCATATAGTGTCAGGGATAGAGCTTTCATATTTAACATTCGATCCTCTCAAGCAAAAGGCTGCTGAATCCTTTATAATGCTGTCAATAAATATGGCCTTCTTAACCGGAGCGCCTCCTTTTGAAAAGGTAAGCAACTGCCGGGTAATATCCCTTGCACGAATAGAAGCGCCCTCAGCTTCCTGCAATATGTCATAAACTTCCTCCTGAGGCTTTGTAAGCATCTTTGCCAGGGAGATATTACCCAAAATACCGGCAAGCAGGTTATTAAAATCATGAGCGATGCCTCCTGCCAGAACACCGAGCGATTCGAGCTTTTGAGTTTTTAACCGTTCCTCTTCGATTATCTTATGCTCTGTTATATCGAGAACCACACCTCTTACCCCAACGGATTTGTTTTCATTTATAATAAGACTTACATACACAATGGCGGGGAATGTGCCGCCGTCCGCCTTCAGCAGGGTATATTCCATACCACCCGGGTTCTCTTCATTCAATACCCTTCTTATGTCCTCTTCTGCCCTGTTTCTCTCTTCAGGGATTAGCATTTGCAGCACATGCATTCCCGACTCAAGGTCATGTTCGGCATAACCAAAGGTGTTGAATGCGTAACGGTTGGCAAACGTAATTATCCCCTGTGTATCCATCTCAAAAATGGTGAGGGGAAGCAGTTCAGTTAATTCTCTGTATCTCTCCTCACTTTTTCGTAAAGCCTCTTCAACCTGTTTTCTTTCGTTGATTTCGTTGACAAGATTTTCCTTCTGGGCAAAAAAGCTGCCTATTAACGCAGCAATCTCGCCAAACTCAGTCCTGTTTTTCAGCAGGCTTTCGATAGGGCCGGTTTCTGCTGTCTGAAGGCTCCTCGAAATCTGTCCGAGAGGGATACTCATCCAGCGCATTACTGCAAGAAAAGCAAGAGTTAAAAAGATCAGGGCAAAGATGATGAACATGGTGAATTGCAACCTGGAAGAGCGGTTGAATTCCTTTATCAGATAGGATTCGTACCGTATGGACAGGGTTGCCAAAGAATTCCCGTCCCAACCAGGCAATTCCCGTGACAATACAATTACTCCCTGCTTATGTTCTTTTGGACTTTCAGGAATATCTGCACCTTCGAAAGAAAGAATTATTATTGAACTGTCTGTCAAGTTAGAGATTTCATCGATGTATTTCTTTGTCCATAGACGGCCGACAAAGAAATACCCCTGCGCCGGGGTCTTTCTTTCGTAGTCAGACGTGGGATGAATCGTCGCACCGTGGATTTCCAATAATCCGTGAGAGGTTTGAATATAAAATACAACGAAATGGTTTTTAATAAATAGCTTGCTATGAGCCTCTTCCGGCAGAGGGATTTCCCGGATGTTTAACTGTAAATTATCGGTGGAATAAACCAGCGAGAAATCAGTTTTATAGACCCAGGCCACGTTCGCATTGAAAGTCGTCAACGCAGTTTCTATATTTTCAGCAGCCCACTTCCGGTCTCCTGTTCTCACAAACTGAACCATTTCATCAAAGAAAGTATAATCGTTTACGAACGAATGCAACGAGGCTGATTTAAGAGTAAAAATCCTGTCAATAAGTATTTTTCTTTCATTCTTTTCTTGCTGAAAGAGCAGATTAAGCTTATGTCTTTCAGAATACGTAAGGAAAACAGAAGCCGCAATAAATGCCGCCACCAGCACGGAGAATAAAAGAATAAGTTTCGTTTGAGTTCTGATAACCATAAATGATCATATAATGAGATCACATAAGCGAATCAAGGGGTATGTTCAAAGATGTTCACACCCTTCGGCAGAGACAGTTCGAAAAATTTATCTTCAAGTCCTGTATTAACTTTTATATCCTTGAGTGACATTTCTATCCTGTTGGAAAGGGAATCATTTATGGTGAATGACTTTATAGGGAATTCGCCTTCAGAGGGTTCAATTTCTATAGTAAGTATGCCTCCCATCGGCTTTTGAGGCTTGAGAATAAGCTTTCCGTTTTTCTCTGAAACAGTGAACTCTTCCTGTATTTTTCCAAACCCGCTCAGCAGCGCTATCGGTGCCTGGCCATAGGTTTCCCTGTCAAATCTGCCCTTGAATGCCTGTTTTTCTTTCTTCTGGTATATGGTTATCTCCTCATTACTGATAAGAACCTCCTGGCTATTTTCACCTTTATAGCTCCACTTCATCTTCATAGGCCTTTTTATAAAGAACTGTCCCTTGAATGTGTCAGTGCGCTTAAGATCCTTAATATAGCTTTTCTGGACAAAATCACCGCTTATATCTTTTATATTCTCGTATGCCTTCTGGATCTTTAGAACTTCCTCCTCAGCAGACGCCTCACAAAAAGAGGCAGTAGACAGTAGACAGCAGACAGTAGACAGCAAAAAAAAGAAAACAGAATATCTGAAATTGATTTTGGGTCGATTCATCGTTTAATCCTTTTTTAAAGTATTATTGGCTTCTCAATAAGCATACCACATACAAAATTTCATTGACAACACGCAAGGGTTTTTCATTCTTCGCTGCTTATTGATTAAACACAGGCGCACATTTTATAGTTCATAATGAGTGATATATGGCGTTTTATTGATACCGGACCATGTAATGCAGCATACAATATGGCTCTGGATGAGACGATTGCTTCATTGGTAAGAAAAGAGGATATGCCTCCTGTATTGAGGCTTTATGGATGGAATACGCCTTCCGTAAGCATAGGATGCTTTCAGAAAATCAGCGATGTAGATATCATCTACTGTACTGAAAAAAATATCCCGATTGTCAGGAGGCCGACCGGAGGCCGCGCAATATTTCATACACATGAGATCACCTATAGCCTTTCTGTACAGACAAAATCAGGATTATTCTCAAAGGGATTGCTTGACAGCTACAAAAAGATAAGCACAGCGCTGGGTCTTGCATTGTCAAAAATAGGCTTCACACCCGAATTAAAAGTTCTTAGGGAGACCGCTCGTTCTTCACCTTCTGATCATTCTTCGAAAAGTCCGTTATGTTTTAAATCAATTTCATACGGGGAGGTCTCTGTAAACAACATTAAAATTATAGGTTCTGCGCAAAAACGCTGGACCGACGGCCTGCTTCAGCATGGGTCTATCCCGTTAACTTTTGACAGGGATGGAACAAGAAAAATATTCAGAGTTCGTTCAGATAACAGCATAATGGAATCTTCCAAAGGGCTAAACGATATATTCCCTGATCTGCAGATCGGCAGTATAAAGAATGCTATCAGAATTTCTTTTGAAGAAACCTTTGATGTAAAACTTATTCTTACATCTCCTTCATATGAAGAGAGCTCCCTTGCGCAAGAACTTGAAGCCCGGAAGTATCTGTCTGATGAGTGGAATTTCAAAAGATAGTTTTACGAATTACTAATACGGCTGTAAGTAAGTTGAGATTTTATATTTGTCATGCTGGCTTGTCCGGCATCCTTTTGAAAAAAGATTCCCGACAAGCGGGAATGACAGGCAATCTGTTCTTACTTATGACCCCCTTAATAGT